>CAIJMU010000087.1 GCA_903821875.1 uncultured Spirochaetota bacterium | reverse complement strand
CTGTTTACTCTCTGGAGCTATTGAAGTGAATGCCGACGAAGAGCCGTGTGCGGGAAATCTGCAAGCACGGTTCTGTGAGGGGCGCGCGTTCTCCTTACTGCCAGCTGGTCTTTGGGGAACGACGCGTCTACTCGACGGATGAGCAGGAGGGACAGGAGAAGAGGGTAGGAAGGGTGAAGAGGGAGAGGGAATGCGATTCCTGCCTGCCACTTCTATCTATTTTCCTGTTAATCCTGTCTTGACTGGGGGCGGCGCAGGAGACGCTTCTCGTCGAGTGTGCTGGCCGCCGTGTGGAATTGCTTCTCCGTCCAGGCTTCAACTGCCTCGCGTTCGTCAGCTTGTACGAACCGGCGAATGTCCTTCTTCATCGGCGTCCATTCAATACCGTCTATCCGCTCCGTGAGCTGCTCCACGAGCCACGTTGCGTCCACCTTCACATGCTGGCCCTTCCATGGACCACATTGGTCCAGGCTCGCCTCGAGGAAGGGCAGGTTGACAGCAGTACCGCGGCCCGTGTTCCAGAGAAAGTCATACCAGTCCCTTCCTTTCTCGTAGGGCCGACTGAGGAGGGCGGCGAGCTTTCCCGAGAAGAGGGTCGGGGGATCATCGGTCACGAGGGGGATGCGGTAGGGGAAGGTCATCTCAGAGCGCGTGTACCAGGCGCCGGCCGGAGGATTCGTGTCGGCCTCGAGCTTGATCAAGAGCTTCCTCGTGACGCCCGCCTTCCCGAGATGCTCGAAGCCAAGGCTCTTCGTCACCGCATCGTCCTTCACGAACATGCGCTTGACCGCGCGATCGGCCTCGCCACCTCCGTCCTTCAACTCGAGCTTGTAGCCATAGGCGGCGAGCTCCTCTTGGATTCCCTTGCCGTAGGACGCCCAGGAAAAGTCGGGGTCGGGCAGCCGGAGCGCGAAGTCGAGGTCCTCCGAAAAGCGCTTGATGCCATACGCAATCCGCAGGCAGGTCCCTCCCTGGAAGGACGCGCGGGAGAAGAAATCGCCCCGGGCGAGGGCCGCGAGGACAAGCTCCTGCGTGACCTCGCGCACCGCCATCAGTTCCTCTTCGCTCGTCGCGCTCTTGTAGCGCGCCAGCCGTTCCTGAAGCAGTTCGACGCTCATAGTCCGAGTTCCTTCCTGAGCCCTGCGAGGAAGCGGGCTGTTCGTTTCTCAAGATACACGCCCTCGAGTTCGTCGAAGTCCGCACTTGTGAGCTCAGCGAGACTGTCGGCCTCGATGCGGAGGGAGCCTGAGAGGGGATCCGTTCCCGTCCAATTCTTTTCGTATACGTCGACGTAGTCGGCGAGGGCCTTGAGCGGCGTTGCGAGGTAAAAGGCGTCACCCATGGGCACTATGTAGCGCCGGACGCCGGCAAAGAGGGTCCTTTGGCGCGACCGCTCGTAGTCGAGGTATCCGAGGGGCGTCCTAATGCTCAGTGGAGGACGCGAAGTGACGCAGGAGGTCGAGAAGACCCCTTCGGGGATCCAGCCGTGCATCGACAGGGCGGTCTCGAGGCTCACGTAGGAGGGTCCGTAGACATCCTGGGCGACGAGATGCGCTTCGACGGGCCGCTTCCTGAGGTAGGGCGCAAGGGCGTAGAGGCCCCGCCTCAAGCGGATAAAGTCGCCTGATTTCAGGGCCCGCTTGGTCGCGCCGTAGACGCTGTCTCGCGAGGACATCCCGAGGACGCCGAGCTCCCCCGTTGTGAACACCCCCCGCGGAATCTGGTCCACTACCTCCCGTACGAGTGCCGATAGCATAGCACCTCCGCCTGTCACAATATGACAGTTCCCCCCCCCCCCTGGTCAAGCCGGAAGACCACCCCATGCGTGTGCTTCCAATGAATTGAAATCCAGTGAAGAGAGTAGGGACGGGCGAGGAATGGGAGTCCTACCTTCCACTTCCATCCTCTTTCCTGCTAATCCTGTACTTCCTGTTTTCCTGTCTGATTCTTTCTGAAGAGAAGAGGAAGAGGACAGGATAACAGGATGAACAGGAGGGACAGGAGAAGAGGGGAGGGAGGGTGAAGAGGGGGAGAGGGGGGGAAAGCCCTTCTGATTCCTTTCCTGTTAATCCTGTCTTGCCTGTTATCCTGTCTGATTCTTTCTATGAGGAAGAAGAAGAGAGAGAGAAAGAGGACAGGATAACAGGATGAGCAGGAGGGACAGGAGAAGAGGGTGGGAAAGGGGGAAGAGGGGGAAGAGGGAGAGGGAATAGGTTTCCTCCCTGCCACTTCTACCTGCTTTCCTGTTGATCCTGTCCTTCCTGTTATCCTGTCTGATTCTTTCCATTTCCAATCGATACTACGAATGTACACAGGGCGGAAATAAGAATTCCCAACCTGCATTTCTTACAACCAGGATTTTTGATGGAAGATCAACTACCACGAACTTCAGTGCAACAGTCAGACGAGGATGAGATATCCCTGCTTGACCTCTTTTCAGTTCTCCTCAGGCACTGGCGACTCATCGTATTCGGTTCGGGAGCCATAGCGCTCATTGCCACAGCCTATGCCCTGGGCTCGCTTCTCCTCCCTCCGGATAAAAGCTACCTGCCCAACTTCTATATGCCCCAATCGACAATGCTTATAGGTAGCTCAAGCAGCGGCGGTGGCTTATCATCGATGCTTGCCTCCTCCGGCCTCGGAAGCCTGGCAGGCCTTGCGGGCGTGAGCGCTGGCGGGAATTCGAGCGGAAGCCTGGCCGAGACGCTGGCCAAGAGCAACAGCACCCTCGATGAATTGACCGAGCGTTTTGATCTTGTGGCCCGATACAAGATCACTAAGAACCTTAAGTCATCAACACGGGCTGCGATCAAAGAAAGTCTCGCAGCTAAATTCGATGCAAAGACGAATACCTTTTTAATTAGCTATAAAGACATAGATCCTGAATTTGCGCGTAATATTGTCAATGCCACGGTTGAGATTCTCGAACGCCGCTTTGCAGCACTCGGGGGGAACCGCGCGTTGGCTACGAAAACCCTCCTTGAAACAAAACTAATTGACGTCAAGACTTCGATGGATAGCCTCGAGGCTGATACCAAGCGTTTTCAGGCTAAGTATGGGGTGATCAATGTGGAGGCGCTGGCTACCGAACAGATAACCGTACTTGCGCGGCTGCGGTCCGAGCTGATCATGAAGGATCTAGAAATAACCAATTATGAGAAAATATCAACGGTCAATGATCCCGTTCGTCGGAGACTGGATGGAGAGAAGGAGAGTGTCCTGGCCAAGATCCGCGAACTGGAGAGCGGCAAGGGCCAGAGTGCAGGAGAGCGCGTCATGCCCAGCCAGAGCGAGCTACCGAACATCTCCTTTGAGTACGCCAAGCTCCAACGCGATTTTCTTGTTCAGGCTGAGTTATACAAGCTCCTTACCCAGCAGTATGAACTGGCCAAGCTCAATGCCGCTGGACAGGAACCTGTATTCCAGGTGCTCGAACTGGCTGAAGTCCCTGACATCAAGGCAGGACCCTCCCGTGGGAAAACTGTAATTATTGCTGCATTGGCAGGGTTCTTCGGCATGGTGCTTTTGGCCTTTATCCTTGAGGCGGTCAAGAATATCCGGAAGGACCCCGAGGCGATGGCTAAGCTCAAGGGAGCGCTTAGATCGGAAGAAAGGCTCGGATGAGTTCAATGGAACAAAGGAACAACATAATGAAGAGGGAATATTCCTGCGTCCTGGTGACCGGTGGCTCAGGCTTTATCGGCTCCAACTTTATTCGCTGGCTCCTGGGCCCGAGTGGCTATTCGGGCAAGGTCGTCAATCTCGACGCGCTGACCTACGCAGGGAATCCCGAGAGCCTCGACGATGTCGCTACGGCCGCAGGCGCTCGCTATGCCTTTGAAAAGGCTGATATCTGCGATCGGGCCGCCGTCGAAGCAGTGTTTGCCACACATCAAATCGACGCGGTGGTGCACTTCGCAGCCGAGAGTCATGTCGACCGTTCCATCCATGGACCCGAGGCCTTTGTCCGGACTAACGTGATGGGTACCTTTACCCTCCTCGATGTGGCCAGGCAAGCTTGGAAGGGCCGCCAGGATGTCCTCTTTCACCACGTGTCTACCGATGAGGTGTACGGGAGCCTTGGGGACTCGGGCTACTTTACCGAAGCGACGCCCTACGACCCCAGGTCGCCTTACTCGGCCAGCAAGGCATCGAGCGACCACATCGTGATGGCCTATAGCCATACCTACGGCCTGCCGGTTACCATGACCAATTGCTCCAATAATTATGGCCCATACCAATTCCCGGAAAAGCTCATACCCGTGATGATTCTCAACATGCTCGAGGGGAAGCCCCTTCCTGTGTATGGGGATGGCAAGAACATCCGGGACTGGCTCTACGTCGAGGACCACAACAGCGCAGTCTGGACTGTGATGACGCAGGGCAGGCTGGGGGAGACCTACAACATCGGTGGGGAAAACGAGTGGGAGAACATCCAACTCCTGGGTCGCCTCATCGAAATTGTTGCCCAGGAGGCGGGTAAGTCAGTCGCGTCGCTCCGCTCCCTCATCACCTATGTCAAGGACAGGCCGGGGCACGATCGCCGCTATGCCATCGACTGCGCCAAGCTCAAGGGCGAACTTGGCTGGAAGCAGTCGGTGGACTTCGAGACGGGTTTGCGAAAAACTGTGCGTTGGTACCTCGACAATCCACTGTGGATCGAACACGTGCGTTCGGGTGAGTACAGGAACTGGATGGATAAGAACTACGGGGCGCGCTGAATGATCTGGTTAGTTGGCAACAAGGGCATGCTTGGCACGGAGCTTGCCAATCTTTTTGAAAAGCAGGGCGTACCCCATGTCGGTAGCGACCGCGATGTCAACATCCTCGATCCGAAGGCCCTCGCTGACTTTGCCTCGGGCAAGGGAATAAGGTGGATAGTAAACTGCGCAGCCTATACGGCTGTCGACAAGGCCCAGGACGAACTGGAGCTCGCTCGATCGCTCAACGCGAGCGGGCCGGAGAATCTCGGGAAGCTCGCTGCCTCTATCGGCGCGCGCATCATCCATATCTCTACCGATTATGTCTTCGATGGGAGCGGCTCTCGCCCCTACCTCGAAAGTGACCCTGTAGCAGCCCTTGGCGCCTATGGGCTGACCAAGGCAGAGGGTGAGGCCCGGCTCCTGGCTGCCTGTCCAGCAGCCCTCATCGTGCGGACAGCCTGGCTCTATGGTGAACATGGACCCAACTTTGTCTATTCCATGCTTCGCCTCATGGGACAAAAAGAAGAGCTTGGCGTAGTCGCCGACCAGTGGGGCAGCCCGACCTGGACTGCCGATCTTGCGCGCGCCGTGCTCCACATCATTCAGGCTACTTCCTCTAGTGCTGCCGCCTCCACTGGTATCTACCACTTTACCAATGCTGGGGCGACGACCTGGCATGAGTTTGCCACCGAGATTGAAAAGCTCGGACGGGAGTTCGGCGTCTTTGCTAAGCCCTGCCGGGTCAAGGCTATCACAACAGCGGACTACCCGACCAAGACACGACGGCCTGCCTATTCGGTCCTGTCCAAGGAAAAGATAGAGAAGACCTTCGGAATCAAGCCCCCGGGGTGGAGAGAAAGCCTTCGGGCTTTCGCGGAAACGAGCTTTAAGCCTCTGGTTAAAAATTGATGCAGGTTCTGCTTTTGAGGAGTATCTGAGCATGGGTTGGATGGATTTATTTGGTTTTTTTGGAAATGGATGTGGAGGCAGCGCAAGGCGCGAAAAATGGCCTGGGATGCATCTTCGCGCACTCTTGTCCATCGTTCTTTTGGGCATACTGTGCTTCGCAGCTGGCGCACAGCAGACAGCTGCAGTACAAGCTAAGGCAGCTACCGAGGAGGCCAAGGCGCCAGCCGTTCAGACGCTCGCCATCTCGGAACGCAGCATCCTGGCTCTTTCTGAACCCGAGTACCCCGTTACGCCGGGTGATGTGTATAGTCTCTCCTATCTCAAGGGTTCGACACTTGATGTCGTTCAGGTCATTGTCGATGGGGACAGCACGGTCAACTTGGGGTTTTTCGGCCGCTTCCCGGGCAGTGGACTTCGCTTCAGGCAGGCCAAGGCGGCAATAGAGAAAAAGATAGCCGAGGGTTACGCTGGTTCTATCCCGACCCTCCTGATTGTATCGCCGGGCATTTTCCAGGTCAAAGTCGAGGGCGAAGTAGAATCGTCGGTCTTTGTAAACGCCTGGGGCCTGTCCCGCCTGGATACGGTGCTTGAGTCTGCCACGATATATGCTTCCAAGCGTGCTGTTACTATTGTCCATGCGGATGGGAAAAAGGCTAGCTATGATCTTTTTAAGGCCGATCGCAACGGGGATAGCAAGCAGAATCCATTTTTGCGTCCCGGCGACAGGGTTATCCTTCAGCGCTATGAGCGGTCGGTAAGCATCGATGGAAGCGTTGCCAGGCCCGGAATCTACCAATTGCTCCCAGGCGAGGGTCTGACGGAGCTGGTGGAGCTCTATGGCGCTGGGCTGCTTGCAAGTGCCCGATCTGAATTTGGGAGGCTGACTCGAAGGGCGCAGACAGGGCGACCCGATGGTGCCTTCATGCAGCTCGATGTGAAAAAGAAAGCTGTTCTCTTTGACGGAGACGCAGTATATGTTCCGGATTCTGAGTCATATCTCGACGTAGTGTATGTGGAAGGGGCTATCCTGGCGAATGCGGCGCCCGTGGCGAATGCGGCGCCCGTGGCGAATGCGGCGCCCG
>CAIJMU010000086.1 GCA_903821875.1 uncultured Spirochaetota bacterium | reverse complement strand
CGAGCATTGTCTTCATGGATTCCTCCCCTTAGTGATTGGTAAGCATCGCCTGGTTATTTTTCATTCGATGCTGTGCTGGCTAGCGAGTCAGGCTTAGTATTTCTTCGTTTGTGAAACCGGCTTTATACAACTTTGCTTTATACTCGTAGCTTGATGTGTTGATCCACCAGGTATGCGATTGCCAGTCGTCATAAACGCCTTCACTATACAATGCCACACTTATTGGATTAGTAATTTCGAAAGTGGTGACTCCCCCATCCCCGTAATTAGGGTAGTTTATTTCTTTAAGTCCATGAAGTCCGCTTGTCGAAATGGGCGATTTTGTTGCGAATAGCTCGGAGCGGCTTGCTGCAGCCAACTTGTCATTGGGATCATTGTCAACATATGTAAGTCGCCAGTTATGCCAATTAAACCAAAAATTCTGCGAGAATAGAATGTCCAGCTTTAGATAACACGACCCGGAGTTGATTGAATTAAAACTATTGGTGCTTACATTAGACCAAATGCCATGTGCGACCTCGCGGCTGGTGACAACTGGAGATTGCGTTGATCCGAGAGAAATCACAAGGTTGGTGAAATCTGCGCCAAGGGCACTTGTGACGATAGGTTTAACTCTTAAAATATAGTCATTGAGTGCGGCCTTATCACGAAAGGAAACACCTGAATATCCCTTGGCTGCAATACCATCTTGCCCTACACTTGTCGTTCCGACTGATGTAACTGAAATCTTCCCCGTTGCAATGAACTCGTCGGTTATCGATTCTGTCATTATGCTCGCTTTTCGCTTGAGTTCAAGAAAGGCATTTTCGTTTTGTAGTAGCGCGCGTTGGCCAGCAGTTGGCTCAAAAATGGTTATTTGACCTGAATCCAAGCCTGAGGAACATGAACCAAATAGCAAGGCAATACAACCATAGATACCTGCGCGCACATAATTACGATACATGAAGCTGCTCCTTTTAAAGGCGATTGTGACCTTTCAAGTCATGAATGGCTCGCCATACGGCAAGCACTTCCATAAATACCCAATTTACACGCCTGAGGCACTTTCCCGATGCTTTTCAACTCGATAGTTTTCTGCATACCTCCTCAACTACCCCCCCCCCACCACATGAGAGTCCCTACTGAATCGAAAAACGCTTCCGCCTCCTTCGGAAGCGCTGAGATTCCGATTCGGGACTTCAGCATTGCTTCGATTGTGTCGTAATCCCAGATTCCGGCATTAAGGGGGTTGTACTCTCCGCGGGCTGTATCCTTGCCCTGGTCGCGTTGGTAGCCTCCAGGCATGGCAAGGCCCAGGCGCGCCATGCCCTCGTCGAGCACCGATCGATTGCCGCCGATGAAATGGGAAATCCGCTCAAGACGGATAAGCGGGTCGCCATCGTCTGCGATCTTGCCAACCAAACCTGACCAGCAAAGCTCGGTGAAAGTCGCCTGGGCCTCACAGCCCATTGCATCGGTGAACATGTCAATTCCCCTTTTCACGGTATGCGCTTCAACGCGTTTCGCATCGGCACTGGGGTACTATTCAAGGGGCTTTGCGGGATGTCAAATAAACATGTGCCTGTTTGGCATAGGCATGTGCCTAATCGAGCTATATTTACCGAAATAAGGCTTCGATAGGCTACTTTGAGGGGGCAAGTGTGGATACCGGGCCATTTATCCGCCGTTCAAGCCTTTTTTGGGGAACGGCCTTTCTTGTCGGCGCGCTTTTTTCGATTGGGTTTCTGAACATCTATGTCCGGCACTCGAGCCTGGGCGACGCGCTGCAGATGCGTGGATCTGTCATCCTTGTGGCCCTTTTGTTCTATGCTCCCCTTCTCTGGAAGCCCCTGGTCTGGACCCAGCCACTCATATTCCTGGCTATTACCCCACTCCCGCTGCTTGAAGACTACGCCAGCTTCTATGGTTTAGGCTTTTTTTCCGTGGGCATGCTCATACTTTTCCGCCTCGGCTTCTTCGCCCGGCGCCGGGTGATGAAGCTGCTGCTCCTCCTGGCCTACTTCCTGGCGGTCGAGGCCTTCGCGGCGCTGCGCTCTGGTAGGGAATTCTCCTCTGTTTTCGAGGCCACCTTCTTTATTCTCCTCTTCCTGGCCTTCGGCTATCTGGCCTATGAGGAGAAACTGGCTGTCTTCCTCAAGGAACCCAAGGTGATCCTTTCGCTGACAGAAAGGGGGCTGACCCACTCGGAACGCGCCTACTTTCTGGCTCAGCTGGATGGGAAATCGCCCAAGGAAATCGCCATCGACTTCGAGCTGGCCGATTCGACCGTTCGGACGTCCCTTGCCAAGGCCTACAAGAAGCTCGAAATTGACGGTACAGCGGACCTGGCCACCTTCAAACAGACCCACCAGATCATCCAGTAGATTGCAAATCAGGCCTCGCGCCGTTGATAAGCCCTCGGGGATTGACCCTCCTTGTTGTAACCTTCTGTGGGAGGCACCGACAGAGGCGAACGGCAAGTAGTTATAAGTGCCGTGCCGATCAAACGAGCGCGAGCTATGTTCCTCCGAGTCTTCTGTGTTTTCCGGTCATTGATTCTTTGGTATGATTCAGGAAGGAGGATTCATGGCTGAAACAGGAATACCCGCTCCCGACGAAAGGACCCTCCTCATCACCGACCGCATCGTTCGCTTCCGGAAACCCAAGCGGGTCATTCTTTTCGGCTCCCGCAGTCGCGGTGACGCGCGAGAGAACAGCGATATTGATCTGTGCGTGCTCTATGAAAAGCTCGAGAAACGGAATGTTGAGGTGATGCAGGACCTCTACTTTGAGCTTTTCGGTCACATGGGGCGCCCTGTCGACCTTGTCGTCTACGAGGAAGCAGACTTTCTGTCCAAGGCTCTGCGTCCTCATAGTTTCGAAGCGACCATCGCTTCGGAAGGAAGGGCGATCTATGGATGAAGCGGGCCTCATTGAGTGGTTGCGTTTCGCACGGGATGATCTCGAAGTGGCTGGCATGCTGCTGACCATGCATTCGCGCAAGATCGAGATCATTTGTTATCATTGTGCACAATCTGCTGAGAAATACCTGAAGGCGGCATTGTTCTTCGATGAGCTCCCGATTCCCAGGATCCACAATCTCCTGACCTTGGCTGATATCGTCGGGGGAAGGCATCCGGAAGTCCTTGAGATGGGGCGAAGCCTTGCGGACCTCCAGCCTTACGCCGTCGTCGTTCGCTATCCCCTGGAATTGAGTGTCGCGGCAGGGGATGAGGAACTGGCATTCAATGCGGCCTCACGCATTGCGGAAAGGATGGAAGTACTATTTGGCGCTCCCAGAGGAACGAGGAGGTCGTGAATCGCTTTGACGGGAAGGGGTACGCAACCTTGTCCAGTCTGGCTCGGAACGCGCCTACTTTCTGGCCTTGCTGACAGTAGATTGCAAATCAAGCCTCGCGCTGTTACATTTACAGTCTGATTATGCGAGATGGCGGGCATCTGATGGGTGCAGCTGCGTAAAAGGGGTGGTGATGGCCGGGCAGGAACTCGTAATCGACGTACCACGGATCAAGAAGGCGGCCCACAACGCTGTGCCCCTGACGGTGACCTCCTATACCCTCCCCCACGAGATGGAAGTGTACATGGCCGAGGTTCTTGAGGTCTTCCTTGTCGAACTCGGGCAGGCCCGCCTCAAGGACTACCTCTCCTACTGCCTCCGCGAACTCGCCGTCAATGCGAAAAAGGCGAATACCAAGCGCGTCTACTTCGAATCCCTGGATCTCGACCTGGCCAACGAGGCTGACTACGAAAAGGGCATGGAGTCCTTCAAGCAGGATACCCTCGACAACATCCAGGTCTACCTGGCCAAGCTCAAGGAGAAGGGTCTCTACGTCAAGATCCTTTTCCACGCCCAGGGAAACTCCATCAAGATCGAGGTCCGCAACAACGTCGAGATATCCAAGACCGAGTACCTCCGCATCCATGACAAGCTCGCCCGCTCGCGCAAGTTCAACAGCCTCGAGGAGGCCATGGCAAGCGTCCTCGATTCCTCCGAAGGAGCGGGACTCGGCATCGTCATCATGGTTCTCATGCTGAAGAAGATGGGCCTGTCGGAGGACTGCTTCGACATCTGGGCCGAGAATGGCGAGACCGTCGCCCGCATCACCGTGCCCTTCGCCGAGGCACGCATCGAGAGCGTCAACCTCCTGACCGAGCAGATCGTAAGCTCGATCTCCAGCCTGCCCCAGTTCCCCGAGAACATCGCGCAGATCCAGCGGCTCATCAACGACCCCAATTCCCAGATGATCGATATCGCGCACTACATCGCAACCGATCCGGCCCTCACCGCTGACCTCTTGAAGCTGGTCAACTCCGCCTCCTTCATGATGACCAAGCGGGTCAACGACATCGTCGAGGCAGTCAAGCTCGCTGGCCTGAAGCAGATCAAGATGCTCTTGTTCTCCTACGGAACCATCAAGGTTCTCGGCGACAACACCGCGACGCGGAAGGCTCTCTGGGAGCACTGCTACAAGACTGCCTATTACGCCTACAACCTTGTGAAGAACTTCAAGCCCAACAACAAGGTCCTCCTTGACGATTCCTATGTCTCAGGCATGCTCCACGACATGGGAAAGATCATCTTCCAGGACGTCCACCCGAGCCTCCTCGACAAGATCCGTCATTTCTGCATTGACAAGGGCATCGAGACCTCGACCTTCGAAGACCTCGCCGGCGGCATGAACCATGCCGAGATCGGTGCCCGGATCGCCGAGAAGTGGAACTTCCCCGAGTCCCTCGTCTCAGCCATCCGCTGGCATCACGAGCCAGCCCTCGTCCCTCCCCAGCACAGGGACGTCGTCTATACCGTCTACCTCGCCAATGTCTTCTGCGAATACGAGGTAGGCGCCGTCACCTGGGACCAGGTCGACCCCCAGGTCCTCGCCGACTTCAACCTCAAGAATGACGCACAGCTCAAGAAAGTAGTGGCCATGATGTCCGAGGGCTTTAAAAATGAAAGCAGGCGGATTGCAAGGGAGAATTCGAGCCCAGCGAAGAAGTGAGTGGCATTGCCCGGCGGTAGTGGCCTGCTTGGCCTTACTTCGCGGTTGTCCTCACCTCGAAGTCCCCAAAGCTGCCGCCTGAACCGAGGGTCCTGAGCGCGATTCCGACGCCTTCGTCGATGCCGAACCAGGCCCGGTAGCGCAGTGCGGTCTTTCCGTTGACCGCCACAGTCATGTAGCCGGATTCCGGGTCATAGCTGATGCCAACATCGAGGCGGCTGCCGATGGCTTCCTGGATTTTCGCGTCTACAACCTTCTCCATCATGACGTCGTTGTCCGAGCGGTAGAGCTGGAGCCAGGTCGCATCCGATTTGCGGATGGCGGGATCGCGGGTAAACCAGACCAGGAGGCTTCGACCCTCGCCGTAGCCCTTTCTTGATTTCACGTCAGAGGCGAAGAAGTGCAGGCCGAGTCCGACCCAGCCCGTGCCGGTGGATTTCATGGAAAATCGATAGAGATAGGACTTGTGTTTCTGTACGAGGGGGAATTCCAGGCGCGAGAAGAATTCCTTTGCATTGGTCTGTTCTGCCTGCGCGGACCCTAGCTTCCAGGTGCCGAGCTTAGGCTTGGCCGTGGCGAAACCGGATAGTACCGTGACAGGCCATCCAGCGGGGTCGAGGATGCCGGATCGTTCGGCCCCGAGGCTCACGACAAGCCTGTCCCGCTCGGCTGCGAGGAGGGCCAGCCTGTCGGCGATGATATCCCTCTCCTTCAACTTCGCCCTGAGCTCCCCGGCTACCGAACTGACGGTGGCGAGTTGGGATTGGAGCGAGGCAGCAGCCCTTTCGCCTGCCCTGCTGATGTCCTTTTCAGCTGCAAGCCCGCGTTCCAGGCCGGAGGCTTTCTTTTCGGCTGCGCCGAGTTCGGCCTCGAGCAGGGCTATGCGTTCAGTGAGAGAGGCGATCTGGGCTGCAACGGGGGGGGCTTCAACCTGCGGCGCGGCAGGGTCGGCGACTGTGGCAGGTGCCTCCGGCAGTGGGATAGGCAGGGCTGGAACGGGGACTGTGGTTTCGGCTTGCGGGACAGTATCGGCGGAGACCTGTGGATCGGCCGCAGGGACTGCCTCCGTCTGCGCTACCAATGGGCTGGCCAGGACCAGAGCCAGGAGCGCAAGGGCGGGCAGGAAAAAACCTGCATGTTTCATATAGTTACCTCCATATTTTCCATGGTCCCCGGGCTTCCGGGTCCCGGACCCGATGGCACCGTCGGCGCGAACAGCCTTTCGATCATCTCCGGCGAGGCGGGCACCGACCTTCCCCCGGATACTATCGCGGTCTCCACCCGGGCCGATGCCGCGACCTGGAAGCGGTGCCGTGCATGTTTGAAATAGTGCAGATAATTGGCGTTGATGACGATTCCCTGCGCATCGAGCTCGCAGTCCCGCACTTCGAAGCCGGCGCCGAAGACAGGCTCCGCCCCTGTAGTCGTTCGTGCCATGCTAGAGGTCGTATCTCTCGCCGTACCTGATGACCTGGATGTCCTTGACGCCCTTGGAGCGCAGGAAATCAGACTGATGCTGCAGGGATTTCGGCTCGCCGTGGACGAGGAAGACCTTCTTGATGCGTGCAAGATCAAGCAATTGCATCCAGTCCCAAACTTCCTGGTAGTCGGCGTGCGCCGAGAAGGCCTTGATCTCCTCGACGTGGGCTTTCAGGCGGTAGATGTCACCGTGGATGCGGAGTTCCTTCTCGCGGTCGCGGATGCGGCGCCCGAGGGTGTGTTCGGCCATGAAGCCGACTATGAGGATCGTGTTGCGCTCGTCCTCTACGATATGCATCAGGTGGTGCTGGATGCGCCCGGCCTCGCACATGCCGTCAGCGGAGATGATGATGGCCGGACCCTTCAGGTCGTTGAGCCGCTTGGAGTCGGTGACGCTCGCCGAAAAATGCAGGGAATTGAAGCCGAAGGGATTCTCGTGGTGCTTGATGAAGGCTTCGTGGATGTCCGAATCGTAGCACTCGGGATGGATCTGGAAGATCGAGGTGGCGTTGATCGCCATGGGAGAGTCCACCCAGATGGGGATTTCCGGGATGCGCTTCTGGTCGTGGAGGACATGGAAATAGTACACCAGTTCCTGGGTGCGCTCGATCGCGAAGGAGGGAATTATGATCTTTCCATTGCGGGCCACCGCGTCGTTGACCACCTTGGCCAGGAGGTCGAGGGCCTCGTCCACCGATTCGTGGAGCCTGTCGCCGTAGGTTGCCTCGAGGACGAGGTAATCGCAGGGTGGCAGGGGCTCCGGGTCGCGGATGATGGGCTTGTTCTTCCGCCCGAGGTCGCCGGTGAAGCCGATGGTCACTTCGCGGCCCGAACGGTCGCGCGCGTGGGTGTAGACCATGGAGGATCCCAGGATGTGCCCCGCGTCGAAGAACTCGATCTTGATGCCGTCGCCGATGGGCATAGGCCTGTGGTAGGAGACCGTGACGAACTGGCCCTGGGCAGTGATCACGTCCTCTTCATCGTAGAGGGGCTGCCAGGTGAACTTCTGGCCTTTCTTGGCCGCCTGCTTGCCCAGGTACTCCGCATCCCGGGACTGGATGGCTGCGGAATCCATCATCACGATGCCGGCAAGGTCACGGGTGGCCGGCGTTGCATAGATGTTACCCCGATAGCCGCGCTTGGCCAGGAGGGGCAACATCCCGCAGTGGTCGAAGTGGGCGTGGGTCAGGATTACCGATGACAGGCTCTCGGGATCGGGCACGAGGGCACGGTTCTTGGCCTCGGCCACCTCCCGCTTGCCCTGGTAGGCTCCACAGTCGACAAGGCAGCGGGCCCCGTCAACGGACAGGATGTGCTTCGATCCGGTGACTTCGCCGGCGCCGCCCTCGGAATGCAGTCGTATGCTCATGAGCCAAGTTTAAGCTCGCCAATGATTTCATGCAACTTCCATACGAGGGAAGGGAATGGATTAGCGGAGGCACTCCATGGATTCCGATGATGGCTGGGAACCTCGACTGCCCCCTATGCCGGGTGGGGGAAGTCGAAAGTCCAGGGGCAAAGTCTCGACAGGGGGCAAAAGGGCGGCGCTGAAGCTCTGGACTGTCTATTATTTTGCATTTCTACTGTCTATGATTATGCTATAAGCTGCCACGCAAGAGGAAATCCTTTGCCATGCCCTGACCAAGGGCTAGCTCGCGTGGGAATGAGGTTTCGTAGTATGGACATTATCAAAATGCGAAGCAGTGCCCTGTTCGCCTTCGCTCTGACCGCAGCGTCCCTGGTCACGGCCCAGGGAACCCAGGCCTCACAGGCGCCCGTGTTTCAGGAGGTAGTGGTCCAGAACGGCCATTCGGACCAGGCGACCTCAGTGGCCTTCAGCCCCGATGGCCGGACCTTTGCCTCGGGGAGCCGCGACAGGACGGTGAAGCTCTGGGCACTTCCCGGAGGGCAGCTCCTGGCTACGCTACAGGGGCACCTCGGCCAGGTCAATGCCGTGGCTTTCAGCCCCGATGGCAGGATCCTGGCTTCGGCGGGCAAGGACAACTCGGTCCGTCTCTGGGAGGTCCCCGGCGGGAGGCCGCTGTCGACCCTTGCTGGCCATACTAATTATGTCAATGCCATAGCCTTCAGCCCCGACGGCCGGACCCTCGCTTCGGGCGGCCTCGACGGAACGGTGAGGCTCTGGGATCCTTCATCAGGCAAGGCACTTTCGATCCTTGCCGGAAACCCCCGGGGCGTCAGTTCCCTGGCTTTCAGCCCCGATGGAAGGTTCCTGGCTTCAGGGGGGGCCGACAAGGCCGTGCGGCTGTGGGATGCTGCCTCGGGCGTCGCGCTTGCCATACTGTCCGGGGGTACCGACCTCGTCGCCGCCATCGCATTCAGTCCTGACAGCAGGATGCTGGCTTCCGGAGGCGCCGACATGAAGGTCTGGCTCTGGGACCTCACCGCAGGAAAGATCGTTTCCAGCCTGTCGGGCCACAGCGATTCCGTCAATTCCCTGGCCTTTAGTCCCGATGGAAAGATCCTTGCATCAGGAGCTGCCGACAATACGCTCCGATTCTGGGGAGTTCCCTCGGGGGAGCCCCTTGCGACCATCGCTGGACATACCGATCCCGTGAACGCGGTCGCCTTCAGCCCCGACGGCAGGACCCTCGCCTCGGGGAGTTCCGACAGGACAGTGAAGTTCTGGGACTTCCCATCCCTGCATCTCCTTTCGACCATGTCGGCGCATTCCTTGGCCGTCAAGTCCATCGCCATCAGCCCCGATGGCAGGACCCTCGCCTCGGATGGGTTGGGCACGAAACTCTGGGACCTCGTCTCGGGCAGGCTCCTTTTGACATTGAGCGACCATTCGTCCCCCTTCAGCGCACTGGCTTTCAGTCCAGACGGGGGAACGCTTGCGACGGCGAGCTACGACAAGTCGGTAAGGCTATGGGAAGTCCAGACGGGAAGGCTCCTGTCGACGCTCGCAGGTCATACCAATTGGGTCAGTGCCCTGGCCTTCAGTCCCGACGGGGCGAGCCTGGCCTCGGGAAGCCTGGACAAGGGCGTGAAGCTCTGGGATCTGGCCTCCATGCGGCCCCTCGTGACCTTCGTGGGGCATACGCAGATCGTCGGAGCGGTGGCCTTCAGTCCCGACGGTAGGACCCTTGCCTCGGGGAGCTGGGACAGGGCCGCGAGGCTCTGGGACATACCTTCGAGAAAACCGCTCCAGACGCTGACAGGCCATTCCAACTGGGTCAATACTGTGGCCTTCACCCCTGACGGAAAGACGCTGGTCTCGGGAAGCTGGGACAGGACCCTCCGTCTGTGGAACGTCTCCTCGGGCAATACCCTGGCGACACTCTCCGACGCCGCCGCAGGCATATCTTCCATTGCCCTGGCCCCCGATGGCAGGACCGCGGCCACCTCTGGCGATGACCGCACCGTGAAGCTGTGGGATCTTGCTTCCGGCAGGCAGCTTTTCGCTCTTGTGGGGCATGCCAGCGCAGTCACTGACGTTGCCTTCGGACCCGAAGGGAAGACCCTTGTCTCATCCTCCCTCGACGGCTCCGTGAAAGTCTGGGATCCTTCGACGGGCAGCTGCCTCGCCACCCTCCTTGCCATCGACGACTCCGACTGGCTTGTCTACACGGACGACGGCTACTTCGATTGTTCGCCGGGAGCGGTGAAATGTGTCGCCTTCAGGCGCAACGGAGGGGTTTACGGCCTGGACCAGTACGAAGCTGGCTATCGGAGGCCCGATCTCATCGCCCAGCGTCTCGGGGGGCAGGCTTCGGACTACCACCAGCCCAGGTTCAAGCGGACCGTCCTTCCCGAGTTTGCCTCTCCGCCTGGGCTGTCCTTCTCATCCCCTTAAAGCCCCAGTTTCCTGACCATCGCGAGCGACTTCGCATCGAAGGCCGAAAATCCACCCGTGGCCGCCTGGGCTACGACGCCGTCGGGGTCCTGCACCACGAAGGTCATCGGGTTGACCGCCTCGGCCGAACGCGCGGTCTCCGCGAGCGTCGCGTCGAATCGCCCTAGATAGTACTTTCCGTCCGGCGCCTTGATGCATGCAAAGAAGACCTCGCCGATCTTTGTGACGGTGCTTTCCGGATGGATGTCCACCGTGCCCTGGGCGGTCTGGACGAGGGTCTTCTTGTCTATCGCCACGAGGCGGATGGCCCCTGTACCCTCGGCCTTGCCCGCAACCGCGACGTAGACATCGCCTGCGTCGACGATGGAGCGGGAGTGGATGGTATTGATGACCGAGGTGCGGAAGGTCTTGCCGGTCGTAGCGTCCACGAAGGCGATGCGCGCATAGGGGTATCCGGCATCGACGATCTCGAAGAGCCAGATGCCTGAGGACTCGTCGACGGCGCCTGCCGCGATCTCCTTCGCAATCTGGCTGTTCTGGTCCTGGGCGATATTCGTGCGGTCGACAGCTACCTCCGCCTTTTTCTCCTCGACCACGGCGACGGCCTTTTCGGCGGCCGCAGCCTTGACCTCGGCCGAGGCCTGTGCGCTGGCTGCAGCGACCGTGGCCTCGGCGACTGCCTTCTCGGCAGCGGCGACCGCGGCTGGGGCCGGGGTCGTGTTCACGGCAGCTGCCTGCGTGGTGGAGGGCTGTTCTGGCGCGGCTGCGGCAGGGGGAAGGGGAGTCGGGGGGGGAGTCGATGCAGGAGGAGGAGCAGCCGCAGCCTTGGCCTGTTCAAGCGCAGCGGTGGCTGTCGCGAGCTTGGCCGTGGCTTCGACTGCAGCCTTCGCTGCGACAACCGCCTCGGTCTTGGCCTTTTCTGCCGTAGCCTGGCCTTGCGCGACTTCCTTTTCCTTGATGTCGACAAGGGCCTGGCGTTCGCCGATGCCGCCGCCAGGCAGCTCCTTCATTGTCTCGGTAACAGCCTTCTCGGAGATCGTCCCGGTGGATACCGCTCCGGCGGCGCCTGGCACAGCCCCCGCCGACAGGGGGATGACGATGCGGGTCTGGCCTGCCCACTCTTTCCAGTTCTTCGACAGTCCCGCAGAGCCCGCCGGCAGTTCTTTCATCACCTCCGGCTTGTACCTGTCGCCGAAATAGGCGACATCGCCCCGGTATACGGCGTTGTAGACGGTGACAAAGACCGCGATGAGGTCGGCGTCGCGGCGGGAATAGCCCCAGGCGGTCTGGAGATAGCCGGCGACGATGCGCCTGATGTTGGCGATGTGGTCGACGACGGCATCCTTGCCAATTATGATGATATCGGCATCGAGCCAGGAAGCTGCCTCGGGGCCGATGACGCGCCGCACGGCGTAGCGGTCGGGGTCGCCTGCGCGGGCCGGCCTTCCCTCGGGCTTGCCGATGGCGGTGGCCAGGTTCGAACCAATGCCACGGATGGCGGCGTCGGATTCGATGACGGCCTGCGGGCCCTCGTAATTGACAAAGGTCACCTGCTTGTCCTTCGTCGAATCGAGCTCGCTCTTGGCGACTTCGAGGGGTAGCGCCGTCGCTGTTCCCAGCGCCAAAGAAAGGAGTGCGAGGCCGAACATAAGCCGAGTTCCGGTCGCGGCTTCCATCATCGACGGACCAGACCTGTCAAAGTACCCCACGATTCCTCCTCGAACTTTCCCTGCCGTCATGCCTGAGCACTTCAATCGTCTTACTGGCCGCTGCTTCCTGCGACCTTCGCGATGCTTGCCTTCGCCCGCTCGCGAACCATCAGCCCATAGGGCGGCCCTGAAAGGCCTACCAGCGCCCGTGTCATGAGCGCCGAGGGAGGTTTCCCCGAAGCCAGGGAAATCGCCTCGATCGCCCCGATGAGGGCCCAGGCGACTTCGTCGTCGAGGCGCTCAAGAAGGGCCATCCTCGCGAAGGGATAGCCACAGACGCCCTCGGGATCGAGTCCGATATCCCCGATGGCGTTGAGGGCTGCCGCCCGCATTGCCGGGTCAGGTTCGGTCTCAACCATCGCCAGCAAGGCCCGGACCGCTTGCGGCGAACCCATTTTTCCGAGCACGCGACAGGCATCCGACCGCGGCTGGATGAACATCCTATAGCGCGGATCGGCCTGCCCGCCGCTTGTCGCGAAGTCTCCATTGATGATGGCTTCGAGCACCGCGCGGTCTGTGGCCTCGCTTGCCCCTATCCTACCCGAATCGAACCTTTTTTCAATATCCGTTACGAGGGCCACCTGGCGTTCCTCCAGGTTTATAGCCCCATCACGGTTGAGAAGCTGGGCCACCACGCTCCGGTCCTTGGGATAGGGGACGTGACGGGGGAGGCTGTAGGGTCCCGGTGCCGGTTCGAACTCGTAGGCGGCGAGCACCCAGTCGACCCCGGCGGAGAAGATGAGGCCGCTCGGGCTGACGAGGGGGGCGCTTGCCGCGTTGGTGATCGTTGCCTGCCTGAGAAGGTCGCCTGCGCGTGTGAACGTGAGGGCTGTGCCCCTTCCCGTTACAATGACACGCTGCGACAGGAGCGTGAGACGCCCCTCGCTGGCGCCGGTTTCTGCTCGCCAGAGCGGCTGTCCCCCGGCATCCCATACGCCGAGCGTGCCACCTGCGTCGAGGGCCACGAGGAGCTTGCCATCAAATTCAAGGTCTACAATGGGCTTGGTGGCGCCGACAGCCTCGAGTGACCGAACCGAGCCTGTTTCCGTGGCGAGGAGAAGGACCCGCCCGTCGGCGAGGCCAGCCGCGCCGCTTGGGCCGGCAAGAGCGAAGGCGCTGAGAGCCGTGGCCTGGACGGCGCCGGTTTTCTCGGAGCCATAGCGTGCCAGCACGACGCCGTAGGGCGAGTAGAGCGTCAG
Organism: uncultured Spirochaetota bacterium; assembly: GCA_903821875.1. Taxonomy (GTDB): domain Bacteria; phylum Spirochaetota; class Spirochaetia; order Treponematales; family Rectinemataceae; genus CAIJMU01. The sequence continues at coordinate 3,354 of CAIJMU010000086.1, read as the reverse complement.
GATGGGCTCGGCCCCTCCCTCGCCACTTTCTTTTCCGCTGGCTACGAGGAAGTTGCCCGCTCCATCGGTACAGGGCTTGCAGGCGGCCGCCCCGGGAAGCGCGACATCCCACAGGGACTTGCCCGCAGCCGAGACACAGCGCAGCTTCGCGCCTGAAAGGAGGAGCATCCTTCCGTCAAAACCGAAGGCTGCCCCTTCGACCGTCTCGCCAGAGGGCACAAAATCACCCAGACCCTGGGCCCAGGCGATTATCCCACCCCGGGTGATAGCCATCAGGTAAGGCGGCTTTCCGCGAGTCTGGCCACCTGGCAGGACATCCACCAGGACTATGGCCCGACCCGAGGTATCGACCGCGAGGAACTTGCGCGGCTGTTCGAGGGGAAACTTGAGGAGGAGCGCTGCCTTCTCGGAGAGGAGATAGAGGGACCTGTCGTCGGAGAGGAACCAGATAGCCGCTGGCGTAAGCGAGGCGTCGAGCACGGGCGAGGTCATGGGGAGGCCGCCTGTCGGCAGTCGGAAGAGGGGAGGGAGCTCCGTCGCCCCGATCGCGAAGCCGAGAAGGAGAAGTACCGGGGTCAACCCCCGCCTCATTTCCCGCCTCCATCCCAGGCGAAGCGAGCCAAGGCTTCGATGTGTCCCGTCTGCGGGTAGAAGTCAAACAATCGGAGGCTTTCGAGGCGGTAACCGCCAGACAGGAGGGCCTTTGCGTCGCGGGCGAGTGTGACAGGGTCGCAGCTCACATAGGAAACCAGGGGAGGCTTCCGTTCCACGATCCAGGCTGCGAGTCCCGGCGACAGCCCTGTCCGGGGCGGGTCCACTACGAGGAAGTCGAAGTCTGCCCTCGCAGCAGGCCCCCTGCACCAGGCATCCACCGATTGATGTACGTATTCGTGCGCAGGCCCCTTCGCATTGACGCGAGCAAGGGCAAGGGCTTCGGCATTCTCTTCCACCAGGGTCACGCGGCTGCCTTTTTCCGCAAGGAAGCGCCCGAAGAGCCCCACTCCCGCGTAGAGGTCTGCCGCTCTGCCACCCTCGAAGCCCTCGACTACTGCCGGTACAAGCCGCTCCAGGAGTTCGAGGTTGCTCTGGAAAAAGCTACCGAGCGGAAAGGAGATCGGTTGGCCACCTATCTCGACTGTGGCCCGTGCATGCTGCCCTTCGATCCAGACCTTTTTCCCGGAGCCAAAGGCTACAAAACGGTCGCGGTTGCCCAGATAAGGAGCCATTTCGCCGCGGAGCCCGGTGGAATAGGAGCGCTCTCCGATCCATTCATCGAGTCCCGCCACCGCTACCGGGCAGCCTGGGATGGCCAGCACCTCATTCGATTCACGGCGTGATAGCCCGAGGCGTCCCTCTGCATCGAAGTGGAGCTGCATCCTATTGCGGTAACCGTAGGCAGCACCCGCTTCCACCGCGATCCCCGCAGGGCCTGCATCGAAATCGACGCCAGAGGTCCGAGAAAAGAGTTCGCGGACGATCCCCGCCTTGAGCCGCCGCTGTGCGTCAGGGGAGCAATGCTGCAGGTTGCAGCCCCCGCAGCGCCCGAAGAGGGGACAGGAGGGCTCCACACGGTCCGGACTGGCCGTCACCACCGAAACGAGCTCTGCCCGGAGATAGTCCCTCCGCTCCAGGACGATCCGCGCTACGATATCCTCGTCCGGAAGCGTGAGGGGAATGAAAACAGCCCTCCCCCCGAGGAAGGCCAGCCCATCCCCTCCGGCCACGAGCTTGTCGATGTGTAGCTTGGTAATTTCGCTGTGCAGCCTGGGTTGGCCTGTCTCCACTGATTCTCCCATCGTTCCTGAAAACCCTCTTCTCATTCTCGACGGGATTCAGGGCCGCCTTTCTTTACACAGCGAGAAAAAAAAGATTTATACTAATGAACCCCGAAGTCCTTGCGTCAGCAGGGGCGGAAGCGGGGCATAGGCAGTATCCGTGTACAGCCCGGGACTGGATAGCCATGGATGGATGGCCCCAGGCTGGAGAGCGCTTAAAAGGAGACCGCATGAAAGCCCTCGTCAAGAAGTCCCCGGAAGAGGGAATATGGATGGAAGACGTCCCGATGCCCAAGGTCGGCATCGGCGACATCCTCATCAAGGTCAAGAAGACCGCCATCTGCGGCACCGACGTCCACATCTACAAGTGGGATGCCTGGAGCCAGCGCACCATACAGACCCCCATGGTCATTGGCCACGAATTCGTCGGCGAGATCGTCGAGGTCGGCCCCGAGGTAAAGGGATGGAAGATTGGCGAGCGCGTCTCTGCCGAGGGCCACATAGTCTGCGGCGAGTGTCGCGCCTGCAAGGCTGGCAAGCGCCATCTCTGTCCTCATACCCGTGGCGTCGGCGTCCAGCGTCCTGGCTGCTTCGCCGAGTATGTCTCGATACCGCAGACCAATGTCTGGAAGGTCCACCCCTCCGTGCCCGATGAGATCGCCTCCATCTTCGACCCCTATGGCAACGCCACCCATACCGCGCTCAGCTTCGATGTCGTGGGAGAGGACGTGCTGGTCACGGGAGCCGGCCCCATCGGCATCATGGCCGCTGCCATCGCCCGCCACAACGGCGCGCGCAACGTGGTCCTCACCGACGTCAATGAATGGCGCCTTGGCCTCGCCCGGAAGCTGGGAATCGAAAATGCCATCAATGTGACGAAGCAGGAACTTCCCGGGGTAATGGAGGGTCTGGGCATGGTCGGCGGCTTCGATGTCGGCCTCGAGATGTCCGGCAGCCCCCAGGCCTTTGGCCAGATGCTCGAGTGCATGTACCACGGTGGCCGCGTCGCCATGCTCGGCATCATGCCCAAGGGTTCCGGCATCGACTGGGACCAGGTCATCTTCAAGGGATTGTTCATCAAGGGCATCTACGGCCGAGAGATCTTCGAAACCTGGTACAAGATGGAAGCCATGATCCGCTCCGGATTGGACATAACACCGATCATCACACATAGGTTCAGTTTTGACGACTTCCAGAAGGGCTTCGACGCGATGATCGGGGGGGAGTCCGGGAAGGTTGTGCTGAGCCTGGAGTAGCGGGCGTTCCCCTCGCGAATCGCCCGAAAGCCATTGCGATTCGCGAGGGTCGGGCTCTTCGCTGCAATCCTTCGCGCGCGGCGACCGTGCAAGGGGCGGTCTCGGTTCCCGAGCCCACCCAGGACATCCCGTGGCGCGCTCATGGATTTCCGCTTCGATCCCTAACGCGAAACAGTTCCTGAGCCGTTGTGCTAAGGCTTAGGGAGCGTTGTGTCGATATTTCCCTTGAGATCTATCTTGAACCATTTCCGAAGGCCATCGGAAATCTCATGCCAAGGGTTCCCATGGTTCGTCTTGGTATCGTACAGAATTACAGGATTGAT
>CAIJMU010000085.1 GCA_903821875.1 uncultured Spirochaetota bacterium | reverse complement strand
GACCTTATTACACGGCCGCATTCCACCATGGATGTCGCCTGCGCCTTTCTCGCAATGCTGGAGGCAGTGAAGTTCCGGATGATCACAATCCTCCAACACCGCCTGTTCGGCGACATCCGCATCAAACGAAGGACGGAGACCCACGATGGAAGCCAGGCTTGAAAAAGAGGCAGCCCTCGTCCAGACCGTGCTGTTCCTCGAATCGGAACCAATGGATGAGGCAGCACTGTCCCGTGCCACAGGGCTTGCCCGGGAAGTCATAGAGAGTGCGATCGAGGTCCTTGCCGAGGAGCTTTCCTCTCCAGCCCAGGGACTGGAGCTCGTGAAGTCGGGCGGCGGGTGGATCATGGCTCCCAAGGCAGATCTCTGGGCCAGTCTCAAGGACCGTTACGGCAAGAAGGCAGACTCACGTCTATCCCGGGCCGCCCTCGAAACCCTCTCAATCGTAGCCTATTCCCAGCCTGTAACACGGGCCGAGGTGGAGGCGATCAGGGGTGTTTCTGCTGATGGCATGATCCGTTTTCTCCTTGAGAAGGAATTCGTCAAGGAAGTTGGCAAGAAGGACGTTCCGGGCAAGCCAGTCCAGTATGGAACCACCAGGGAGTTCCTCAAGTACTTCAGGCTCGGATCCATCGCCGACCTTCCACGCCTCGACGAGCTCGAGCGCGACCGTTTTGAGGAGCCAGGCGATGCCGATCCCGGAAGCTGATGCCCCGAGGGCTGTGGAACCCGCTGCGACGCGGATCAATGCCTGGATTGCCCGTACCGGCGTGGCCTCGCGCCGAGCTGCCGAACGAATGATCCTTGATGGAAGGATCGCCATCAATGGCCAAACAGTTGTAGATCTTGCAACCAGGGTTGGGCCCAAGGATGAAGTAACCCTCGATGGAAAGCGAATCGAGGCGGAGTCGGTTACGCGCTATGTGGTCCTGAACAAGCCGCGCGGCTATGTTGCATCGATGTCTGACCCTGAGGGCAGACCTCTGGCGGCAGCCCTCATCCAGGCCCGGTACCCGGAGCGCCTCTACAACATCGGTCGCCTCGACCAGTGGTCGCAGGGGCTCCTGCTGTTCACCAACGACGGCGATTTCGCCGCAAAGGTCGGCCATCCCTCAAGTGGCATAGAAAAGGAATACGAAGTCCGCTCAGGCCAGGACATCCCGCGACAGCTTCTTGCCGAGTTCGAGCGTGGTCTTGTCGCGGAGGGAGTCCGGTATCAGGCTGAAAAGGCAAGGCTCATCGCTCCCCGTGTTGCCCGGATTGTCCTCGTTGAGGGCAAGAACAGGGAAATACGCCGGGTTTTCGAGTCCAGGATGGTTCACGTCGAAAGCCTCACCCGTGTCAGGATCGGTCCAGTCCTCATGGGGGACATGGAAGAAGGCGCTTTCCGGGAGCTGACGCCCGATGAAATTTCCGGGCTCTGTCCCCCAGCCAAGGACTAAAGGATCATGGTAGTAGCAATCGATGGCCCGGCTGGCTCGGGAAAGAGCACCATAGCCCGCATGCTCGCCACCGGCCTCGGCTTTGCCTACGTAAACTCGGGCAATCTCTACAGAGCTATCACCGTGATCGGCCAGCGTGCCGGTCTGGGTCCCGAGGATCCGGAAGTCCTGATCTCGCTGGCCTGCGCCGCCACTATCAGCTACCACAAGGGGCGTCTCTGCATTGACGGAGAGGATGTGGAAGATCTCCTCCATAGCCCCACGGTGGATGCCCTGGTTGCACAGGTCTCGGCCATACCCGGCATCAGGACCATCGTCAATGCCCTCGTGCATGAGATTGCTGGTGCCGGTGACTCGGTGGTTGAAGGACGCGACATGACCACCGTGGTCTTCCCCGATGCGGAGGTGAAGTTCTTCCTCGACGCAAGCCCGGAAGCCCGGGCACTCCGTCGGCTGGCCGAGGGAACCTGTGGTGATGATCTTGAGGCTGTCGCTGCCAACATCGCGATGCGCGATGAAATCGACCGCAACAAGCCAGTCGGGGCGCTCAGGGTGGCTCCTGGCGCAGTCATCATTGATTCTTCGGGCTTGACCTTGCAGGAAGTTTATGAGAAAGTATACGGACAAATTCTGCGCAAAGGGTGCACAATGGGCGTGAAGGAAGTGGCGAAGGAAGTTACTAATCCCTCTAAGGATGACTTCCAGACACAATTGCAGGAGCAGTACCTCAAGAGCCTCGAGGGTCTTGAGGAGGGCGACCTGGTCGAGGGACACGTAGTCCAGGTTACGCGCGATTTTATTTTCATCGATGTCGGCTACAAGTCCGAAGGCAAGATCCCGATCATCGAGTTCGGCGAGCAGCCTCCGGTCATCGGTGACATCGTCAGCGTCATCCTCGTCAAAAAGGAAGCGCGGAACGGTGAGATCGTCGTCTCGAAAAAAAAGGCCGACGAGAAGGTGTATTGGAGGCAGGTTTCCAATGCCTTCAAGGATCATCTCCCCCTCGAGGGCCTCATCGAGAAAGAGATCAAGGGTGGCTACGATGTCAACCTTGGTCACCAGCTCCGAGGGTTCCTTCCTGCTTCCAAGGCGGATATCCAGCGGATCGAAAAACCCGAAAAACTCATCGGCCTCAAGGCCCTGTTCTATCTTGAAAGGCTATATTCAGACCGAAAGGTCAATATCGTCCTCAATCGCCGCAAGTGGCTTGAGGAGGATATCGAGGCTCGGCGCGAAACCTTCTTCCAGAACACCCAGATCGGCGACACGATCATGGGCGTTGTAAAGAGCTTTACGAGCTTCGGTGCCTTCATCGATCTCGGTGGTTTTGACGGCCTCCTCCACATCAACGACATGAGCTGGGGCCACGTAACGCGTCCCAAGGACTTTGTCAAGAAAGGCCAGGAGATCGAACTCAAGGTCATCAGGATGGAGCCCGAGGAAAAGCGGATCAACCTTTCCCTCAAGCACTTCCAGGCAGACCCATGGTCGACCTTCGAAGAGCGTTACCATGTCAGCGACGTGGTCCATGGCACCGTAACCAAGCTCGCCGACTATGGCGCCTTCATTGAACTCGAGGAAGGTATCGAGGGTCTGGCCCATATTTCCGAGTTCTCCTGGGTTCGTAAGATCCGCAAGCCGGAGGAAATGATCCAGATCGGCGACAAGGTCGATTGCATGGTCCTCAACTACGACCTGCAGGCGGGCAAGGTTTCCCTCGGTCTCAAACAGGTCCAGGACAATCCCTGGGATCAGGTCTCTGTGAAGTACCCTGTCGGAATGCGCGTCACGCGGCCAGTCGTCAAGCTCACCGCCGCCGGTGCCTTTGTCGAGCTCGAAGAGGGCATCGATGGATTCCTCCATGCTGACGATATCTCCTGGACAAAGCATGTCAAGAATCCCGGTTCCGAACTTGAGGTTGGGCAGCAGGTCGAGGTCATGGTCATCGAAAGCGATGCCGAGGACCGAAACATCAGGCTTGGCATGAAGCAGCTTTCCGAGGATCCGTGGAAGAGCTTTGCGAAGGCTTTCCGGGTGGGTTCACCTGTCGAGGGAGTTGTCTCCTCGGTTACTGATTTCGGTGTATTTATCAAGGTGCAGGGAGATATCGAGGGCCTCATCAAGAAGCAGGATCTCTCCGAGGACAAGAACGAACCCTACGATGACGCGCTCAAGCGTTTCACTGTCGGGATGCCCGTAAAGGCCTTGGTTGTCGAACTCAGCCTTGATCGTCAGAAACTCGGGCTTTCGATCCGGGATCTCATGCGGCGCCAGCAGAGCGAGGAAATGTCCCGCTTCATGCAACAGGATGACGGTTCAGACGGCTATACGCTCGGCGATCTCATCAAATCCCGGCAGAACGGCTAATCATGTCGTCCCGCCTGCCAATGGCGGGGCGACGCATTCCTCTCACACCCTCGGGCATTGGCACGGGGGAGGCACTAGGGGACGACGGTGCTCGGTTATATTGACCCCAAGAAATTCGAGACTCTCGTCGAAGTCAGCGCGGTAATAAATTCCAATTATGGGGATCCACGCAAGCTCCTGACCTACATCCTCGAATCAGCAACTCGCCTTGTGGAAGGCGAGGCTTCTTCACTGGTCCTCCACGATCCAGGTTCGGGAAAGCTTCGCTTCGAGATTGCCCTCGGCCCGAAGGGTCCCGAGGTAGCGAACTTTACGCTCAATCCCGGTGAGGGGATCGCAGGTTGGGTCGCCCTCCATGGCCAGGCCCTCATCGTGAACGATGTTGAGAAGGACTCCCGGTTTTTCCCCGAGATTTCAAAAAGCATCGGCTTTCCCACCTACTCGATCCTCGCTGTTCCGATGCGACTCCGAGACGAGACCATCGGGGTCATCGAGATAATCAACAAGAAGAGCAATAAGTACTTCACTCAGGACGACCTGGATTGGCTTCAGGCCTTTTCCATACAATCCGCGCTGGCCATACAGAACGCCCGTTATCTTGAGTTTGCCCATAATGAGATCCGTCTACTCCGCGACCAGGTTCAGGCGGGGCAGGGCTGGCACACCATGGTAGTCGAAAGCCCGCTCATGAAGGAAAAGATCGATCTTCTTGACCGTATTGCGAGGACAGAGTCGTCGGTCCTTATCCTGGGCGAAAGCGGTGTTGGCAAGGAACTTTTCGCAGAGCAGATCCATCTCCGCTCGGACCGCAAGAACGCGCCCTTTGTCAGGGTGAACTGCGCTGCCCTGCCCGAAGGTCTGCTTGAAAGCGAACTCTTTGGCCATGTTAAGGGCGCTTTTACAGATGCCATCGCCAACCGGAGGGGACGATTCGAACTCGCTGACGGAGGAACCATCTTTCTCGACGAGATCGGCGATGTTTCTCTTCGCCTCCAGGCCAAGCTCCTCCGTGTGCTCCAGGAAAAATCCTTCGAGCGGGTCGGGGCAAGCGAGAGTGTCCACGCCGATGTCCGCATTGTCGCGGCGACCAACAAGGATATTGAAACACAGGTCGAAAAGGGCGAGTTCCGCTCAGACCTGTACTATCGCCTCAACGTGCTCCCGATCTATGTTCCCCCGCTCCGGCAGCGCAAGGAAGACATTTCCGCGCTGGCTGAGTTCTTTTTCAGGCGATCGTGCCGTGAAATGAACAAGAAACTTCTTGGATTTACCGATTCTGCCATGGGAATGATGCTCTCCTACTCGTGGCCGGGAAACATACGGGAGTTGGAAAACGCGATAGAACGGGCTGTCGTAATCTCTCGTGAACAGCGGATTGGCATCTCGGATCTCCTGCTAGGTCCAGGGGCAGGCCAGACGGATGAATTCGTAGGAAAGAGCCTCAAGGAAGGCCTTACGAATTTCAAGCGCCACTTCATTAAGAAAGCCCTTGAGGAATCCCGGTGGAACCAGACCGAAGCCGCACGGGTCCTCGATATCCAAAGAACCTATCTTTCCCGCCTCATCAAGGAACTCGCGATAACCAACACCAAGGAGTGATTCATGGATACTGTCCTGCACGGCGCGCCAAAGGAAGGCGTCCGCAAAGAAGCCCCCAAGAGCCTTTCGCACAGGGTTTCTGCCTTTCTGCGGAGGGCGAGGGTAGCCATCCTCGCCTTCGCCGGTGTCCTCGTCGCAGCAATAGCGGTAATAGCGATCGTGACTACGGCCAACGATTCCGCGGCCAGGAAAGCAGCCTTGGTCATGGACAAGCTTTCCACCGACTCAAGTGCCTGGGGTTCCGAGACCGATGCCACTAAAAAGGCAGAGCTCGAGAAGTCGATGCTGAGTTCTGCAGATTCCATCATCGCCAAATATCCGAAAAGCCTCCAGGCCCAGCAGGCGCTCAGCGTCAAGGCAGCAGTTGCAGGCGACAAGAAAGAGTGGGAGCAGGCAGAGAAAGCCTGGATCCAAGCCTCGTCAATCATGCCCAAGGCCTTCTTCGCTCCAGTAGCCCTGCAGAATGCAGCAATGGCAGCCGAAGAACGAGGTGCCAATGACAAGGCCAAGGAGTACTACAAATCCTTCCTTGACCGTTATTCCAAGACGGCTGCAGGTGCGGCGCATGCGTGGTTTGCCTTGGGGCGCCTCGCCGAGGAAGCCAAGGATTTCGTGGGAGCGGTTGGCAACTACGAGAAGATTTCCGCCCAGTGGCCGCAGAGTGATTGGGCCAAGCTCGCACGTGACCGCGTGATTTTCATCAAGGCCAGTGGTCTCGCCAAGTAGACTCGGTCCTGCCGGATATTGAAAGCGGCCCTTTTTTCGGGCTGCTTTCTTTTTTTCCGCGAATTGCCATAATGGTAAGTGCAAGGGGGCTACGATGGCCGGTAAGCGTGCGAAGTTTCTGGAAACCCGCTACTTTGGATTGGTATTGGGGCTTCTCGTAGCCTTGATCATGCTTGCCGTGAGTTCCTGGACAGGACTGCTTACGACACTCGAATACAAGACGCTCGATGCGCTCTTCAACCTAAAGACGGCAAGCCGTGGTACCAGCCTGCAAAAGGGAACGGTCGTCAAAGCTTCAAATCCGCAGATTTCGCAGGATATCCAGATTGTCGGCGTGGATACCGAGACGCTCTCCTCGCTCGGATCGTGGCCCTTCCCCAGGGGCAAACATGGCGACCTCCTCAATTCCTTTAGCCGGATCAAGAATGCGGACAATCGTGAGAATGCCGTGCTTCTCGATATCATTTTTTCCTCGGAGACAGGGCGTCCAGACCAGGATGAGGCACTTGCGACTGCCATGAAGGATTCGGGGCGGGTCTTCGTGGAGACTTCCCTGAGTTTCGCTCCCGATGAAAACAGCACAGCCGAGGCCATGGCCTCCCGGGGCGAAGTTTTGATGGAGCGCCTCGGCACGGTGACCAGGATCTCGGGGAACTGGATCGACATGGTTCCATTTTTTGCACAGGAATCGCCGATCGAGCCCTTTTCCAACGCCGCCAAGGGCTACGGTCATGCCACCTTCTGGCCTGCGCCTGACAAGGTATTCCGTAAGGTGCCCCTCATCGGCAAGCTGAGCAGGGCCAAGGCAGAGCTTCCCCTGGAATCCTTGACCCCTGACTTTCCGGTCGATGCAGCCAACCATGAGCGGCTCGCATGGCAGGATTCCGACCTCACCTGGCACACAGTTCCCAATCCTCTGACTGCGGCAGCCCTGGAAAGCCTGAAGAAAGACATGGAAGCCAGGGCTCCGAAGGTCGAAACCGAGGGCGGTGGATCAAGCTTCTCGGTAAGCCATTTCCAGGATGTTTTTGTTCCCTCGCTGACCCTCTCCCTTGCACTGAACTACTTTGGCAAGACCCTGTCGGATGTAGAGGTCAAGATTGGGGACCGGATCAGGATTGACTCGCCAACCCGCTTCGATGCCGCCACAGGATCTCGGATCCCCTACGAGATCCAGATCAAGGCCCCGATCTTTGACGAGGCGGGCAACCTCATCACCCCTGGCACAATGAAACCCGTTCCCTTCATTGAGATACCGGTCGATAGCAATTGCCAGATGTACATCAATTTCATGGGACCGCCGTCAGGGGAGGGGGACCAGAGCATCCAGACCTTCCCCATCCGTTCCTATTCGGCTTACTCCGAAACCGCCCCCAGCCCCGATTCAACGACGTGGAAAAGAAACTCCAGGGGCCTCGAGAACAAGGTAATCCTCGTGGGGGCCTTCGCCCACGGCATGGCCTCCGACGACAAGCAGACCCCGATGGGCATCATGTTCGGCATCGAAGTGCACGCCAACGCGCTCAATACCATCATGATGGACAATTTTGTCCATGAGGCCCCAGCCTGGCTCGATACCCTGGCCCTTTTTCTCCTGGTTCTTGGGATAGCCCTGCTGAGCTCGCGCCCGAAGGTCCCGCTTTTCGCTTCCCTTGTTGCCGTGCTTGTCCTCGATGCAGCCTATTTCCTGGCTATTTCTACTGTCTTCGATTCCTCGGGGCTCCTCTTGGCCTACCCGGGGCCAGCCATCGCTGTGATCCTCACCTTTGTCGCCATCATCGTCTATAAGGCCATGACCGAGGAGAAGGACAAGCAGCGCATCCAGGCAACCTTCGGCCAGTACGTGAGTCCCGACGTGGCTGATGTTCTTGTGCAAGGCGGCATGCCAAGTCTCGGCGGCGTCGACAAGATGATCACGGTATTTTTCTCCGATATCCGTGGCTTTACATCGCTGTCAGAGACCATGACGCCGCAGGAACTTGTAAACCATCTCAACAATTACCTGGAAGAAATGACCAACATCATCATGGAGTACCGAGGTACCCTCGATAAATATGTCGGTGACGAGGTCATGTGTTACTGGGGTGCGCCGGTAGAGCAGGCAGACCACGCGGAACTCGCCTGCAAGTGCGCCCTGGCCCAGATGAAACGCCTCGGTGAGCTCAACGCCCAGTGGCCTGCGAACCGCCAGATCAACATAGGCATCGGTCTTAATTCAGGAATAATGACCTGGGCCAACATGGGTTCTACCAAGCGGAAAAACATCACCCTGATGGGCGACAACGTGAACCTAGGAGCACGACTCGAGGGCACGAACAAGGAATACGGCACACGAGTCATCATCAGCGAGAACACCTATTCGCTGGTCAAGGACAAATTCATCGTCCGCGAGCTCGACAACATCCGAGTGAAGGGCAAGAACAAGCCGGTCCTGATGTTCGAGCTCGTAGATTGCCTTGAAGAGCTGGTGCCTCCGGCGGCGGCCAAGAAGGTCAAGAAGTGACAAGGCGGGGATGGGGCAGGGGCAAGGGAGCACTGGCATCCCTGGGCCTTGCCGCCATCTTCGCTCTTTCCTGCGGGCTTGAGGACACCAAGGCCATTTCAGCCCCCTCTACCTTTGTCTACCTATCCGGTGGAATCAGCCTTGGCGGAGCGAGCGCATCGGATACTGATTTCATCGGATACAGGCTCTATTACAGGCTTTTCGATAAGGACAGTGCCGCCTCGACCCTCTATAGAGAGATCTATACCCTCGCCAACAGCGAAACCCAGTCCCCCGATGTCATAAAACCGATCCTCATTGGCCCAAAGGGCATGAAGGAAGTCCAGTTCACAGACAGCGTGAGTCAGACCATGCTTCCCATATCTGCTGCCGACAAGGCGGCGGCCGCTGCGACCTTTACCATCAGCACCAGCGTATTACCCTGGACAATCACCAAAAATGGAGGTGCGACCACCCTGAGTTCGGCGGTTCAGCGAAGCGCGAAGGACATTGGAAGCGGGAACTACAAGGATTTCACAGCCTCTACAGTGCTGCAGGGCGATGAGGATTACACGGGAACAATTGACAATCCTTCCTCCGTCTACGCCGTCTTTTGCATCCTTTCGGTCGCCACTTCCGATGGTATCAGCGAATACTACTCGATGCCGACCTTGCTATCAGGCACCAGCGAGTCGTACCTGGTCATCCTCGGCGACTAGTGGAACGAGGGGCAGAACAAGCCGAACAAAGAGCAGCACAGTTTTGTTTAACACCTTTTTGTTTAACACCTTACTGCGCATAATGTATATTCTGTCTACCATAGTCAGGGCTTTTTCCCCGCGGCTTCTCAGAGTTCGACTCAGGGATCTGGAGAAACCTGAAGCGATACTGTCTAGAGCTCATTCCAGAGCGGCTGCGGTGTGGATTCTCCCATCGAGGCTAGCACTTCGGTTTTCTCGACTGTGCAACGCTCAAGGCCATGCTCGACCCCGGTAGCAGTGGCGAGCAAGCGCATGATGCCATTCTCCCGGGAACTGGGATTGGGAAGGTCTATTGTGCAGGCATCGCGTGTCGCAACGAGGGTCCCGGCGATGCTTCGAGCTTCAAGGAGTTTTGCCAGAGCCTCATGGAGGTTTCCGGTACTCTGTCCCGTTCTTGCTACGACCTGATACCGGTTCCCCCACATCCGGGAGCCCATGGTCGGATAACGCCTGCCATCAGCGATGGGCGGCGCGAATAAAAGATCCATCACGCCAATGTCAGCAGGCAGCGCAGCGGAGAGCCTGGATGCGAGCGAAGGTTTCCAGGCGGAATCGGACTGATCGGGGGCCTCCGAAAGCAGGATGGCAACGATCTCGCAGGAGGACAGCAGTCCAAGCGGCAGGGGCGGCGTCATCTCCATGCGAGGAGCGGGATTGAAACCCTCGCTGTAGGAAAGGCGGATGCCACTGACCGTGAAGGCCCGCTCGAGGGCTTCTATTACCCCGAGGTGGGGATAGAGGACGGCACGGCCCTTGATTGAAAGCCTGATGCAAAGCCTGCCTTCGTTGGACGAGCGGTTGCGCCTCGCGACGGCCACAGGACGAGGCGATTGGGTGTTACGGATCACGGGAGCCGAATCGCTGCAAGATCCGCAGGGGGATTGGCAATCTTCCTCGCAGGCTGTAGTGAAGGACGGGTTCTGGCTGCGTTGCCATTCGCGGAGAAGGACTTGGCGCGAAACGCGGATGGAAACATCATCCCAGGGGAAATGTGCATCTACATCCCGTTCCGCGCTGGCGTCCGCAATCGGGTTCCAGTCGGCTTCCAAGAGCACGCTGCGCCACAGCTCCCGGTCGAAATGCTCCTCCCATGCGTCCAGGCGCGCGCCTCGCTTCCAGGCTTCGAGGATGAGCTCCCCTACCCTCTCGTCTCCCCGCGCCATCACCGATTCAAGGAGGGAGACGAAGGGTGAATGCCAGGAGAGCTTGACAGAGGGGAAGCGCCTGAGCCCGGCCCTGAGGACCTGGATGGCTTCCATCGCCTGGTCCTCGGGCAAGTGGCCAGAGTACTGGAAGGGTGTATGGGGCTTGGGCACGAAGATGCCAACGTTGACATGATAGGAAAGCGGGGCAAGCTTCATCAGCCTCTCGAAAAAAGACACAATTGCTTCGGCTTCCCCGAGGCCGCGCCCCGGCACGGGAAGGCCGATCATGAAATAGAACTTCGCCATCCTGAAGCCGTGGCTCCGGGCGACCCCGAGGATCTCCACGATCCTGTCGAAGCTTACATCCTTGTTGATGACGAGCTGCCGGAAATCCTCCGGAGACTCCACGGCGAAGGTCAGGCCGGATTTCCTGACCTCGGCGAGCGCTTCGATCAGCGGCAGCGTGAAGGTATTTACCTTGAGCGAAGGCAGCTGGAAGGATACTCCAGAGTCCTTCCACTCCTCGTTGAGGGCCGACATTAGCTCGCCTATGCCACAGTAGTCGCCCGAAGACAGCGAAGACAGCGTGATCTGGCGGTAGCCGCCTTTGGTGACAAGCTGGGCAACTTCATCCTGGATCAGGGCTGCGCTCTTCATCCGCTGGGGGCGATAGTGGAATCCCGCGTGACAGAATCTGCAGCCATGGGGACAGCCACGCATGATCTCGACTGTCCCGTGGCCCTGGACGGGTTTCATGACGGCGATCGGATGCATCATGTGGAAGCCACTGGTGGGGAAATCGCTGTAGATGGCTCGGACTGCCTTTTTTCCTGGCATCCAGATGTAGGGGGAACCCGACAGGATGGCCAGAAGGTCGCCGCGCCGACCGCCTTCGCGTTTGCATGTCGCAAGTGTGCTGCAGAGGCTGAAGAAGGCACCTTCGGCCTCGCCGATGAATACTGCCTCGACAAAGGTTGCGATGAAATGAGGATTGCTGACGGCAGGTCCTCCCGCAATCACGATCGGCATGTCCGGGCCACGTTCGGATGACCGCAGGGGGATGCCACCTGCCTCGAGCATGGTAAGGATGGAGGTCGCTGCCAGTTCATATCCCACTGAAAATCCGAGGATGTCGAGATCAGAGAGCACGATGCCGGATTCGAGTGTTCCGAGAAGGAGGTCCCGCTCCCGAAGGAGCCTTTCGTAGTCCGGCGCGGGCGCGAAAACCCTTTCGCAGCGCAGGCCTGGCAGGCCATTGAGTCCACCGTACAGGAGCTTGATGGCGCTGTTCGACATGCCGATCTCGTAGAGATCGGGGAAGGAGAGTCCGATGAGAAGCTCATCACAGGGGCTGGCTTCACCCAGGCCGTCGATCGCACCGACCTCCCCCCCGACATAGCGGGCCGGCTTCTCGACCCTGAGGAGGTCTGCTCCAAGGGCAGACAGGGGATCCACCCTGCGGACGACCTTTATCATTGGTACCTTCTTGCGGAAATGCCCAGCAGTATGCCGACTGCCATCATGACGGTGAGGAGGGAAGAACCCCCGTAGGAGAGGAAAAACAGGGGAATTCCGGTTATCGGCATTATGCCCATCGCCATGCCCGCATTGATCATGAAGTGGAAGAAAATCATTCCCATTATGCCGCCGGTAGCGTAGCGGGAGAAGCTGTCGCGGGCGGTCCTCATGATGGCGACACAGCGAGAGAGAAGGAGCCAGAACAGGCCGAAGACGAGCACTCCTCCGAGGAAGCCCCACTCCTCGGCCACGATCGAGAAGATGAAGTCGGTGCTCTGCTGGGGGATGTACTTGTTATGACTCTGGGGACCGAGGAGGAATCCGCGGCCGGAGAAACCCCCGGAACCTATCGCGGTGATCGACTGGAGGATGTTCCATCCTGAACCCCGGGGATCGATGCTCGGGTCGAGGAAGACGATGAGCCGCATTACCTGGTATTCCTTGAGGACCTTGTGTGCCAGGAGGGAGAACCCCATGCCGACGGACAGGGCGATGGATATCCAGGAAATCCAGTAATAGTACCGCTTCTTGAAAGAAATGAAACCCCAGGAAGCGATGGCTGCGATGACGGCGATCACGAGGAGGACCAGGAGGTCATAGGGTTCGCGGTAAAAGACGAAGAGAAAGGAGCTTGGCTTGGCAAGAATGTATTTTTCCCAGAGCGGCAGGATCGTGAAGCCCATGGTGAAACTGCCGGCGACGGCGAGGAACAGGAGGTAGCGGGTCTCGATGCCTGCTACGACGAGCATGAAGAACAGTATCGGCAGGAAGACGAGGGCGGTTCCGAAATCCGGCTGCGAGAGTACAAGGACCATCGGCAGGGCGACGATCGAGAAGGCGATGATGATCCGGCGCAGGGCCGGTTCATGTTCCGAATTGTCAAGATATCTGGCAAGGAAGAGGATGACGATGACCTTCGTGAATTCCGAGGGCTGTATCCCGAGCTCCCCGACACCGATCCAGGCCCTGGCCCCGTTCACTACGCGGCCGAAAAGCCTCGTGTAAATGAGGATGACGATGAACAGGATGTAGAGGCCGAGCGAGTAGTCCTTGATCTGGCGGTAGTCGATGAATACGAGGGTGATCATCAGGGCAAGCCCGACCGCGGCCCACATGACCTGCTTCATGTAGTCGTTGGAGATGATGTTGCCGTCCGCGGTGACGCCTGAGGAAAAAATCGACAGTATTCCTATGACTGCCAGGAGTATCGCCGCGCCGAACGCGGCGAAATCAATGTTCCAGAACAGTGGATTCCGGGGATTCCTCATTCCGCGCGCCCTGGCCTCGGGATGAGGTAGCGGAGTCCAAGTGTATCGACCGCGTCCTCATAGCCCTGGTTGGCGAAAATTGCCTGGTAGATTATGTTCGACGCGTAGGGTGCCCACCATTCCCAGGGATTGGTAGCCTCGACCATCACGACTACGACTATCGCCTCCTCGGGGGCCGCGTCCCACGGCCCGTAGGAGACAAACCAGGAATGCCAGCGGTCGAGAAGGCCAACCTCGGCGGTGCCGGTCTTTCCTGCGACAGTCACTGCCTTCGTGCTGATGGGGAACTTCACCGTGCCGTCGGTAACCACGAGACGGAGATCGGCCCGTACCTGTGCGAAGGTCTCGTGGGAAACCCGCGATTTCATGATGATCTCCGGATCGACACGTCGAAGGATGGCCCCGGACCCCGGATCGCGCAGCTCCTTGAGGAGATGCGGCCGGTAGACGACGCCATCGTTCACAACCATCGCCATCATGTCGGCGACCTGGAGGGGCGTTACAAGCAGGTAGCCCTGGCCGATCGACAGGTTCATTGTGTCCCCGCCCAGCCACTTCTCATGAAAGCGGCGGTCCTTCCATTGGGGAGTGGGAACAAAGCCCTCGATCTCGCCTGGGATGTCGATTCCCGCCAGCTTGCCGTAGCCGAATTCCTTCGCGTATTCGACGATCCTCTCCACGCCGAGGTAGTCGCGACCGACGGTCCAGAAATAGATGTCGCAGGACTGCATGAGGCCACCGGCCAGATCCATCCATCCGTGCCCTGGTTTTTTGATATGGCATTTGAAGACCCGGTCGCCGTAGCTGATTTCTCCCAGGCAGAGGACTTTTTTGTCGATTGGAAAGGCTTTTTCCTCAATGACCCCTGTGGTAAGGACTGTCTTGAAGGTCGAAGCCGGAGGATAGCTCGACTGGATCGCACGGTCCATGAGTGGGTTCTTGGTATCCTGCAGGAGCCGGGCGTACTCGTCCCCCGCAGAGGGTCCTGAAAACTGGTTTGGGTCATACCAGGGATAGGAAACCATCGCCAGGACCTCGCCCGTCGTGGGCTTGAGGATTACAACCGATCCCATCCGCTGTCCGAGAGCCGATTCCGCTATCTTCTGCATCCGCTCGTCAATGGTGAGTACGAGGTTCGCGCCCATGGTTGGAGGATCTATTACTGTCTTTTCCGAGGTTATGCTCTTTCCCTTGACGTCGACCATCCGGTATTCACGTCCATCTGTCCCACGGAGGTTGAGGTCGTACTGCTTCTCGATTCCCGCCTTTCCTATGATGTCACTGGATTGGTAGCCCTTGTTGTAGAGGATCTTGAGCTCGTCTCGGGTGATGTCGCCGACATAGCCGACCACATGGGTCAGGGAACCGGTTTCAACATAATTCCTGACCGGCTTGCTCTGCCAGGTAACGCCTGGGAATTCATCGAGACGCTCGGCGAGCTTGGTGACAATCGCGTAGGGAACCGAGGCGCGGATCTCGATAGCCTGGTACAGATGGTAATAGGCGGGAACCACTTTCCGCTTGATTTCCTCGCTCTTGATCTGGAGCAGGTTCGCGAGTTTCGAAAAGACCTCCTCCCGCCTCTGCGCGGGGAGGTTGGCCGGGATCACAGAGATGGCAAAGGAGTCGGTATTGAGCACAAGGGGTTGCCCGAAATCACGGGCATAGATCTCGCCCCGCTGCGCTGGTATCTGGCTCGATTGGCGCGCGATGTTGGAAGCCTTGCTTCGGTACTCTCCCCCACGGACCACCTGGAGGGAAAAAAGATAGCAGCAATACACAATGAATAGGCCCAAGGAGACAGAACCCAGGGTCCTGATCCTGCGGTCGATGGAGGAGTTCGAACCGTAGGATGGGCCCCTGGAACTCATCACGACCTGCCCTTGCGCGTATCTGTCAGCCTGTGCAAAAGGCTGGCCACTGCGAAGACAATAGGCGCAGCTACTGCGTTGTAGCCCAATTCAATCCAGAACTGCGACCCGCCAAGATCATAGTTAGGCAGGCTGCTTCCGAACATGGATCCAAGAAGCTGGACCGCAAGGGCCTTGTAGACCGTTGCTCCAATTCCGAGGAGAGCTGGCATCAATATCCTGTCAAGATGTATCGAACCATGCAGAAATGACGACATCCATGCTGCGAGGCTCGAGATGAAGGCATTGAATCCAAGCGGAGCCGCCGAGAGTATGTCTTCTATGAGCCCTGCGATGAAAGAAGAAGTCGTTCCCAGGATCGGTCCATTCCTGTAGGCCACGGCTATTACAGCCAGGAGGGCAAGATCGGGGATGATTCCCGCTATGGCGATTGGCTGGATCCAGGTCGTCTGGACCAAGGACAGGGCCACCAGGAACAAGGAGGAGAAGACGATCTTCCCGATCATTCCTTGCCTCCTTCGATGCCGAGGACCGGGTTATTCGCTTCTGCCTGGATGAGGACAAAGACATATTCCAGTCTGGTGAAGTCCAGAACGGGCTCAGCATCGATCTCAAGCGAGGTCTGATAGGCAAGTTCCCGGATTCTTGTCACCCGAGCCAGCGCAAGCTCCGCAGGGTACAGTGACTCAAGGCCCGAGGTTACGATGAGGTCACCGGGTTGGAGTTCATCCTTGGCCCGTTTCCTGACATATTTTACCAGGAGCGGTGCTACATCGCTCCCCTGGCCAATGACGAGGCCCTCAAAACGTGATTTGGCAAACCGGGAAGCCACATACGAGGAGTTGTCGTACACGGGGACTATCTGGCTGACGGACTGGCTTGCCTCGATCACGCGGCCTACCAGGCCTTGGACCCCATCCTGCCAGGCAATGACAGGCATGTTCTTCCGTAGCCCATCCCCGATGCCCTTGTCGATCGTAATGGTTGCATACAGGTTCCCAGGATCCTTCGCTATGATCCTGGCCGCCACCTTCGGCAGGTTGACCCGGGTCGAGAAACCGAGCTGGGCCAGAAGCCTTTCATTTTCGAGGCGAACATCCGCGTATTCCCTCTCCATTCGGTCCAGATTGCGGGTTTTTTCAAGGAGTGCGTCATAATCAGACCGAAGCTGTCTGAGTTCGGCTATTGAAGTGGCTGTGTCACCGATGAAGGTGCCTACTGTCGCCATGCCACGCTGGAAAAAACCGAAAACGCTCAATCCGATGCGTTCCGGCACGCCCATCAGGCTGCGGGTCGAGACTATGAGGGAAAGAAGGCTCGCCAGCACGAGCAAGGCAGGAATGAATCGCTGGACCCGGTCAGGTCCCCTCCCCTTGTTCACGGCCATTGTCAGAAATTGAGGCTGTCGTAGACGCTTTGCGATCCGTCCTGGCTCCTCATGGTCTCGAAGTACTTGCCTGCTCCGATGGCGACGCATTCGAGCGGCCGTTCAGCAAGGAACACGGGCACACCGGTTTCCTTTGCGACGAGCTTGGGGAATCCTTTGAGCAGCGACCCTCCGCCAGCCATGACGATGCCACGCTCGACGATGTCCGCAGCGAGTTCGGGCGGGGTCTGGCCTAGGGTCTTCTTGATCACTTCCACAATCTGGGTGACGGGCTCGAGGAGGGCTTCACGCACTTCCACAGAGTCGATCTCGAGACGGCGGGGGAGCCCTGTGATGGCGTCGGTACCCTTTATCTCAACCTTCTCGATCACCTTGTCCGGCGAAGCGTTGCCGATCTCGATCTTGAGGCGTTCCGCTGTCTGCTCACCTATGATGAGATTGTGGACATTCCTGATATGCCGGATGATCGCCTCGTCGAACTCGTCGCCGCCGACACGGATGGCATTCGTGACGACCATTCCCTTCAGTGAGATCACGGAGATTTCCGAGGTGCCGCCGCCGATGTCGCAGATCATGTGGCCTGCGGGCTCGGAAATGGGGATGTCAGCGCCGATGGCGGCTGCGAGGGATTCGGTGATGACCTTGACAAAGCGCGCACCTGCCTTGTAGCCGGAATCCATGACCGCGTTCTCCTCGACCTTCGTGATGCAGGAGGGGACGCCTATTACCATGCGCGGCTTCACGAAGAAGCGGCGAGGGATGACCTTCTGCACGAAATACTTGATCATCTTCTCGGTCATGTCGGGATCGGCTATGACGCCGTCTCGGAGCGGGCGCTTGGCTATGATGTCACCGGGAGTGCGTGACAGCATCCGTTTCGCCTCGGCACCGACAGCGACGACGCGGTTGGTGCCACGCTCGACGGCGACCACCGATGGCTCGTTGATGACGATGCCCTTTCCCCGCACGTAGATGAGGGTATTGCAGGTACCGAGGTCGATTCCGATATCGAGCGAAAACGAGTCGAAAAAAGATCTAAGGCCCATAGAATTACCTCCGATGGATCAGGAACGCTCGGCCAGCTTCTGGCGCGCCGCAGCATGCATTGGATCAAGCGAGACAGCCTTGCGCCATTCCGCGCGGGCATGCACGGGATCTCCCCGTGCCTGGAAAAGGAGGCCCATAAGATAGTGGGCCTCCGCTGAATCCGGGTTTTCGGCGAGCATCGCACCCACCTGGACTTCAAATAACGATAACCGTGAACGTGTCAGATAGAGGTTGGCGAGGAGGGCTCTCGCCGATTCCCTCGCGACCGCGTCTTCCTTGGATGCGCTCGCCTCGATGAGGAGGCCCTCAGCCCGGTCGAAATCCTCCAGCTTGAGGTACTCCTTCGCGGCCGCTATCCTTATTATGGGATTCTGGCTCGAAGCCATTGCCTTTCCGAACTCGTCGATGGCGGGCTTGACCTGTCCCATCCTGGAGTACGACATGGCAAGATACTCGTGCGAGTCGTCCGCGTCATAGCCGTCTGCCGCTGAACGGGTCATCGACAGCGCGGCAAGATCATAATAACTATCACCTTTCTGGAAATAGGCCTTGGCGAGGATGTACTCGAGCTCGCCCTTGGGCATCCGCTTCGAGTCCGGCTGCTGCTGCGTAGCGAGGGCCTTGCGCAGGGATATTATGGACGAGTCATTCATGGCTGTGCGCTCCTCCCCTTCCGGGAGGGCCAGGGAACGGTAGAACGAGGCGACACCCTTCATTCCCAGGGAAAATGGGTCGAGCGGAGCCTGAAGCAGGGCCTGGTCGCAGGTCTGGATGACAGCCTGCCAGTCCGAAGCCTCCCACAGGGCGAGTACCTGGGTCCGCGTCGGCCGTGCAGGACTTGAAACCCAAGGCAAAGGCCTCGAAAGGAACCAGGCACCCAAGCCGGCGACTGCCAGCGCCGCCATGACCAGAAAAAGCATGAAACGTCTGCGCCGCCCACTTCGTCCGCGCTTGAAACCGCGCGGGTAGCGGGACGATCTCCATCGGTTCGTGGGTTTCATTGTAGTGCTTGGATAGCGTGCCAGACGCTACTAGTGTGTATCACGGCAGACAAGCCAGCGTCAATGCGAGCCTGCTCCGTATTCCCAGGACAAGCCTACCTGGAATGCCACCTCGATGCTTGCCCACGAGGCGAGTTCCTCGATCATGGCTGCTTCCAGGACCAAGCCCTGCCCAAGCCTTGCCTTGCCGCCGAACCAGGAATTGCCGGCAATCCCGTCGAGATACTGGAGCCTGAGGGTGAAAGGAGAGCTCGAAGCAGCAGCCTCGATACCTAGGACCAGGGAGCGTGACGGCGCATAGAACACTCGGAATCCCGCCTGGGCGATGGGGCCCTGCGCAAGAAACTCAGTGGGAGCCTTCGAGGGATCCTGCCAGGCCACACCCGAAGACAGTGACCACGAGAACCGTCCTGCCTGCCCATGACAGGCCAAGGCTCCCTCGATCGCGGAGCTTCTCGCGAGCACCCAGGGATCGGCGGCCGGCAGGGGATAGGTGGCCCGGATCGCAGCCGTCATGGGAAGATCCACGGGTACATGCCACAAAAGGCCTGCCCCCAGTGAAGTCAAACCTGCCAAAGGGGTCTCGACATCCATGATGACACCCATCGGTCCCTTTATGAAAAAGCGCAGCTGGTTGTCCGGGATCATGTCGCGCGCCTGGTTGGGAAAGCCGAAGGCCTTGTGGAATCCTGACAGGGCGCCATCCATTATTCCGCCACCGACAGCCGCACCCTCCGCCCATGACTCAAACTCAAAACCCTGACCAAGGCCTATGGACAGCGCGAAGCGACCTACAAGCTCCTCACCGTCGGCTACCAGGAAGCAGTTGGGATAATCGCTGCCATCATCATAGCGAAGGGTATTGCTCCACCAGGCTGTTGAGGAGATCCTGAGTTCTCCGGGTGCGAGAAGGACAGCAGGCAGGGATGCCCAGGGTGCAAGCCCCTGGGTCAGCGGAAAAAGGGCTGTCAGGGTAAATCCCCGATCGGTGAGATTCCCATCCTGCGATGTCAGTGGCTCAAGCCAGACCAAGGCCAGCAGTGCGACAAGGAATCCATTCCTGAGAGCCAGGTCTTTCCCTGGATGCAAGGGCCTGCTCATGCCGTTGTTGCTGTCTCCTGCAATTTCCCTACATCGACCCAGCCCATGGCTCCAGACCAGGTCTCAAGTTCCTGGAGGCTTGCCCGAATGGCGGAATTGGAGCTGCCGCAGGCTGGATACACATGGTCAAAGCGCCGGAGCGATTCGTCCAGCCAAACCTCGACCGGTGAAGGAAGGCCGAAGGGGCAGATCCCCCCTATCTTATGACCCGTCAATCCGAAGGCTTCATCGGGGGAGAGCATGCTGGCCTTCGCTCCGAAGCGGGCCTTGTATTTCGCATTGTCTATGCGGGCATCTCCTGCAAACAGGATCAGCCTTCCCTGCCCTTCTGCCTTGAAGGAAAGGGTTTTGGCTATCCGTCCGGGCTCCACACCGAGGGCTTCCGCAGCAAGTTCGACGGTCGCACTCGATACTGCGAACTCTATTATCGCCCCACCCTTGCCAAAGCCTCCAAGATGAGCCTTCGCAGCTTCAATGCCCACGCAATCCTCCTGCCCGGCAGACTATAGCGCCGCGGTACGGGAGGGTCAAACCCGCATCAATCCCAGCGGAAAAGCAGGGAGGCCACCACCAGGGAAAGTGCGCTGAAGGCCAAAAGGAAGAGGAGATGGGGCGCCACCGCCACGAGGCTCGAGCCCTCGAGCATGATGTCGCGGGCTGCCTTCGTGACGTGGGTCAGGGGCAGGGCATCGGCCGCCAGACCGATCCACTTCGGCGCCCCCTCGAGCGGAAAGAAAACGCCGGAAAGCCCGAGCATAGGCATAGTTATGAGATTCATGATCCCTCCAGCCAGTTCCTCGCTCTTGAAGCGGGATGCGAAGGCAAGGCCAAGGGAGATCATCGAGAGGATGCCGAGGCTCATTACCAGGAGGAGGTCGAGCCAGGACCCCTTCATCATGAAATGGAGAAAGAAATTCGTTCCAAGAAACACGAAGGCGCTCGTGACCATGACGATCAGGAATCGGGAGAGTGCCTGGGCCGACACGAAGGAGAGCGCTGAGACCGGGGTTGCCCTGAGCCGCTTCAGGACACCGTTCTTTCGGTACCGCACAATGACGAAACCAACACCGGAGAGGCAGCTGAACAGCATGTTCATGCCGATGACGCCGGGAACAAACCAGTCCACGTAGCGTATCGGGTCGCCGGATACCCTGCGTTCCGTGAAACTGGCCATGGCCGGATCGACGTGAACGAGCCTTCTGAGAAGGCTCGCGTTGCGTCCCTTCTCGTTGATCCAATATGCTCCGGCATCATAGTCGATGACCATGTCAAGTTCATGCCGCCTGAGTCGGTCAATGACCTTCCCCTGTTCCTCTCCGGCTTTTGCAGCGTCGTAGGGTATGAACTGCGATTGTTCTATCCGGGTGAAATCAGAACCAGTTGGAGCTATTCCATAGGTCCCGATCTTGAAAAGAGTGGCATTTCCCGAGAAGGCGAAGGCAAAACCGAAGACCAGGACCACCGGGAAAAGGAGGTTCCAGAAAAAAGTGCCACGGTCGCGTACGAACTCCATGGTCCTGGCGTAGACCATCGCTGAAAACTGCTTCATGACGGTTCCTTTCATGCGCGTAGCGACGAGCCGGTGAGCTTGATGAAGAGGTCTTCAAGGTCGGGCTTGTGTATCGACAGTCCCTCGAGGTTGATGCCCTCAGCCAGGAGTTCACGCATCGTCTGGTCGAGGTTTTCCGACTGGATCTCATAACTGTCGCCCTGGTGGCTTCCACCTCCGGGAGCCCTGTCCCCATCGACACAGGCGCTCGGCACCCTCACCAGAGCCCCGCTGAAATGATGCGCCAGCAGTCTCGCAGGCTTGTCCCGCTCAAGTATCTTGCCCCGGTCCATGATGGCTATCTCATCGCAGAGCTCGCTTGCCTCGTCCATATAGTGCGTCGTCAGCAGCACCGTCACGTTTTCCTTGCGGATCCCGCGGATCAACTCCCAGAAATTGCGCCGTGCCTGCGGGTCGAGCCCGGTCGTGGGCTCGTCCAGAAAGAGGATGTCGGGCTTCGAAACGATTGCCAGGGCCAGCAGCATGCGCTGTCGCTGCCCCCCGGATAGTTTACGGTTGTCGCGCTCCAGGATGTCGTCGAGCGAGCAAAGGCGTACAACCTCGTCGAAGTCCCTGGCCTCGCGGTAGAAGGAGGAGAAAAGCCTGAGCGTTTCCTTTACAGTTATGAACTCAGGGAGGGCCGTGCTCTGGAACTGGATCCCTACCTTCTCCTTGAAGGCCCTGTCCAGGGGCCGCCCCCGGAACAGTATGTTTCCTTCTGTCGGAGGAGTGATCCCTTCCAGCATCTCGATTGTCGTCGTCTTGCCTGCACCATTGGGACCGAGGATACCGAGACAGGAGCCTTCCTGTACGACAAGGTCCAGTCCGTCCACTGCATGGACATCTCCGTAGTGCTTGCGGAGGCCGCGGCATTCAAGGATTGTTGGCATGGAGGGAAGGTACCCAAATTGGAGGCGACGGAGAAGGGCAGGCGCTGGAAAACAGAAGCCTGTGACGCAAGGCGGAGCCCCTGCGCGGTGGTTAAGGTGCGATCGCCCAGCGGAGCCGTGCCGAGGCGGAGCGGGGGTTGGCGTTCCGCTCCTCCCGCCCTGGCCTGATAGCCAGGGATGCGATGGAAGCATAGAGCCCTGCTTCGAGCCCGGCCGCGAAGGAAGCCTCAACCCGGCGTTCCTCGCCCGAATGGAAGGTCAGGATGGCAACCCGCCCTCCCGGATTGAGGCAGGAAGGAAGGGTCGCCAGCAGGGAATCGAGGGCCGCGAACTCCCCGTTCACCTCGATCCTGATGGCCTGGAAGGAACGCATCAGTACCTTTTTCATGGCGGTGTCCCTGAAAGTAGCACCTGGAAAGGCGGAAACGATGGCCTCGGCCAGGTCCCTCGTGGTCGCGAGCAGCCCACGCCTCTGGCAAATCGCCCGGGCAATGGCAACTGCAGCCTCCTCGTCAGCATTGGTGGAAATTGCGACAGCCAGCGACTCTTCGCTGACGGCGGCCAGCCACTGGGCAGCTGAGGGCCCCGAGTCCCTGTCCATCCGCATGTCCAGGCGGCCATTGCGCTTGAAGGAGAATCCGCGCTCGGGATCGTCGATCTGCATGGAGGATAGGCCGATGTCCGCGAGGATGAGGTCAGCTCCCGCTATCCCCTGCAGGTCGAGGCATTCCCGCATCCTGGAAAAATCAGCGTGTACCGGCATGAAGCTGCCCAAGCCCCCAGGCTCATCCGCCAGGGCCTTCACAATCCGAGCGCTGGTCCTGGCCAACTCGACGGCGTCCTGGTCGAAGCCAATGAGACGACCTCCGGGAGCGATGGCCCGGAGGAGCGCCGACGCATGCCCCCCATGTCCGAGTGTAGCATCGACCGCGGTCTCCCCTGGGACAGGCGCGAGGACGGCGAGTATCTCGGCCATGCATATCGGTCGGTGGCTGCCGGCGGGAGTGGCTCCCCTCGCCAGGACCTTCGCCAGGTCCTCGGGGAAGTCCTGGTAATTGTGTTCTTTGTATTTCTCCGAGAAGTGGCGCGGGTGGGTGCCCCGGTAGCGCTTTCTCCGGACATGCGGGCTACCCTCATCAGCCATGGTCCATGCCCCTTCGCAGACTGCGGATCTTATCCACCGCGCGTACGATCGAGGGTTCCGGATTTCGGTGGAGGGCCTCGTCCAGATCCAGATAGGCCAGTTCCGTGGACTCATCGTTCAGGCGTGGTTCCGACTCCTTCACAAGAAAGAGGTAGCGGATGTCGAGATGGAGATGCACAAGCACGGCAGCCCGTGCTGGGATGGTGTGGATATCGATGTCGAAGGGCAGGAGGGAATGCGGCTGACCCACAACGATGCCTGTCTCCTCGAAGGTTTCCCTCCTCGATGCATCGAGGGCAGTCTCGCCCGTCTCGCAGTGCCCGCCGGGTTGGAGCCACTTCCTGAGTTTTGCGTGATGTACGAGGAGGATCCTTTCCATCGCAGGATCGGTGACAAAGGCCGAACCGGTGATATGCCCCTCCACGCATCCGCGGGAAAAGGGGTTGGCCTGCTCCCTCACAAAAGTGGCGATATTCCTGGCGATCTCGCCTTCTTCCGGATGGAGGACGGCATAGCGTCCAAGATCCTCGATGCAGGAACGGCTGGTTTCATCCACGGCTTTGATCCTTGCCGGACTGTACCGCAGCCAGTGGCAGGCGCATCCCTTCGAGGAAGAAGGCAGCGTGGCTGGAAGTGAGTATTGGTGGATTTCGTGCCAGGATCGCCGCGATTTCAGGGGTCTTGGCCAGGTCCTGGGAGAGGAAGCGGCGGACTTCGGGCCGGTTCCAGCCTCGCGGATGGGCGAACTCGCAATACAGCGCCAGCTCGCCCTCATAGAATGGCTTGGTAGATAGCATCCTGGCCTCCTGGCCTGAGATGGGCATATTGAAGACCGCGTTGTTGAGGAAGGTCACACGGTCGGCGCGGGCTGCCAGGAAATCCCGTGTCCTCTGCGCCGCATCGCGGTCCTCGGCAGGCGTGCCGAAAAGCGCATAGAGATAGACAGCGATGCCAGCATCCGCGAGTGCGGCGAGGGCGCGATCTATCATGTCCAGGGTGATCCCCTTGTCCAATGCGTCCAAGACTGCCTGGTCACCCGACTCGAGGCCGAGCTGGAGCATGACGCAGCCGGATGCCGCAAGGCCTTCGGCAAAGGTCCTGTCGCCAAGGAGGGGCGTGAAGCGGGCGAATCCGTACCAGGGGACACCAGGTGGATCTTCGGCGAGGGCGCGCAGATAAAGGGGGGAAATCTCATTATCGGTAATGTGGAGGAGTACGGGAGCATACCGAGAGACCAGACTGTGCAGCTCAAGGGAGGCGATGTCGTGCCTCGTGCCCCGGTAGGGGGAATCCTCCGCTTTTTCGGGGCAGAAACTGCAACGCTTCCAGGGGCAGCCGCTCGAGAAGTTGTAGGGAATGATCTTCCCTGGAGCCAGATATCGCAAGCCTATGAAGTCGTCGAAAATCGCTGCTCCTTCAAGGATCGGTGTGCTGAGGCCTAGCCATGCGGAAAGCGACACCTCGCCAGGCCCGGGCAGGAGGGCATCCACGAGCCCTCCGAATCCCTCATCGGCAGCCAGACTCCCCTGGGCAATCCATGAGGTGACAAGCCCGCCACCGAGGACGATCCTCGTGGCAGGCCACCGCGCTCTGACAAGCCCGACAAGGGCGAAGGCAGGAAGGGCCTGCCCAAGAAACGAGAGGGAGATTCCAAGGATTGCCGGTTCGCGCCCATCCTTGATCGTCGCTCCTATGCGTTCCTCGAAAAGGGAACGAAAGAGGCAGTGTTCCCAATCGGCCGCTGCCGCCTGCAGGTCCGCTTTCCGAAGCGGCGACCTCGATTCCTCCCGATAGTCCGCGAGTCCAAACTCGGCGCCGTAGGGTGCGGAAAGGATCTTCAGCGAGTGGCTCAGCTCAAGGACTGACCTTGTATATCGGTCGATCGATTGATAGGCGGGGTAGGTCATGAGTGATTCTGCGTTTCTCCTGCGATTGCGAAGCGCCCTCGCATCGCGGGGTTTCGGGGCAAGGCTGGCTTCTGCTGCAGGACCGAGGAACCACTCAAGGGCCTCCTGGTTGAGGTCAAGAGGGCAGGCCTCAAGCCCGTTTCGCCTGAGAAAGCCTACCAGTCGGGCGATGCCAGGAGGAGGCTCGGTGCTTCGTGCTCCGGGTGGGAAGACGAGGATCATCAGGGCATCGATACTACCGGGACAGCCATCGATGGTCTATGATCCGCACGCCATGGAAAGGAAGGTTGAGACCCGTGTCGGGTCCGAAGAAGCTGGTATCCCTCTACTCGACTGGCTCGTCAGACGCTTCACGTATCTCGACCAGGTAGGATGGGAGAGGGAAATCACTGCGTGCAGGATCACCATCGACGACAGGATCGCCTCGGCATCGCAGCAGCTAGCAGCCGGTGAGCGTGTCACTTTCCACCCTGTGGACAGGGGAGAGCCGGAGGTCGATGGCAATTTCAGGATCATCCATGATGATGGGGCCTTCCTCGTCGTTGACAAGCCTTCCAACCTGCCGATGCACCCTGGCGCCCGATATTTCAACAATACCCTGTGGGCCCTGTTGCGTAGCGGCTACGGCCACCTCCACGCCCTCACGAGGCTCGACCGCGAGACCTCGGGACTCGTCCTCCTTGCCAGGCCTGGCCCGGCGCAGACGCAGGGTCAAATCCTCCTCGATTCGGGGGCCCTGGCCAAGGAATATCTCGTCATAGTCCATGGAGTCTTTCCCGAATCATGCAATGCGAAGGGCTTCCTCGTCCGGGACGAAGCGAGTGCCGTGCGCAAAAAACGTCGCTTCATCCCAATTGCCGCGATGGAGGATGAATCCGACGCCAAGCGGGAAAACGCTGAGACGGATTTTACCCTGCTGTCCAGCGTGGTGCATCCCCGCAAGGGGCCGCTGTCGCTTCTTCGCGCCATGCCCCGTACCGGCAGGAACCATCAGATCCGCGCTACGCTCTCGTCCCTCGGATTTCCCCTGCTCGGGGACAAGCTCTACGGTATCGACGAGCAATTGTTCATTCGCCTTGTCGAGGGGTCCCTTGATGAGAGCGATAGGCAAATGCTTGTCCTGCCCTCCCAGGCCCTCCACTCTGAGAGTCTGACCCTGATCGACCTCCAGGGGCGATCTCGTCAGTTCCGGCTTCCCCCTCCAGTGGCCTGGACCAGCACTGGCTTTGGCCCCCTACCCTAACCCTGTTTTCCTCTGCGTTGTACCAGCTTTTCAACATGAGGCGAACGCCTATGCAGGGGAAGGCCTTTTTTCTCGACATGGGCTGAGCCCTCATGCAGGCGTGAACGGAGGGGAATCATCGTATTGCTTCCTGGCTTGGCCAGAAGCTCCCGATCGACAGGAATTCCCGGATTCACCGGTCCTAGACTCCGCCACCAGGAAAGGATCCGCAGCTTGACAGCCGGATTGAGGAAGGCGCTGAACAAGAGGCCTGCGAGGGCAATGGCAAATAGGATGGCGGACAACTGTGAAGCTAACTGGTCGCTCATGATCCACCTCCAGGGCGGTTCGCGAAATGGCTACTCCCAAGTCTAGTACACGACTGCGCCCCTGTCAAAACAGACGCGAACAGTTCAAAAGGGCACTCCCTCAAGGAATGCCCTTTGACGATGCGGGAATGGCGTCCCGGCCATTCCCGTATTTATACCATTTATGCCCTTTTGTATTCCTTTATCGACTTCCTGAGCGTTGCTTCCAGTTCATCCTTGTGCACTCGCACCTGCTCCATCGAGTCGCGGAAACGGAGCGTCACCGTACCGTCTTCCTTGGTCTGATAATCGATGGTCACGCAGAAGGGTGTCCCTATCTCGTCCTGCCTGCGGTAGCGGCGCCCGATGGCTCCTGCCTGGTCGTAGTCAGTGGAATACTCTTCCTTGAGGCCCTGCCTGATGCCCTGGGCCAGCTCCGCGAGCCCGTCCTTCTTCATGAGGGGGAGGACCGCGACAGTGACCGGGGCCACGTTTGGATGGAAGCGCATCACCGTCCGCCAGTCATCCTCAGTGCCCTTGTCGGCAACCTTTTCCTCGTCGTAGGCGTCGCAGAGCACCATGAGAAGCTGACGGGTAAGACCAGCGCTGGTTTCGATGATGAAGGGGATGTAACGCTCGTTGCCGTTGTCCTGGTCGATGTACTGGAGGTCCTTCCCGGAGAATTCCTGGTGCCTGTTGAGGTCATAATTGGAACGGTTGTGCACGCCCTCGAGTTCCTTCCAGCCCATGGGGAACTCGTACTCGATGTCGTAGGCATCCTTGGCGTAGTGGGCGAGCTCTCCCGGTCCGTGCTGGTGCCAGCGGAGCTTGTCCATCTTGACGCCGAGCTTGCCGAAGTAGTTCCAGCGCTGCTCCCGCCAATATGCGAAGAATTTGTCGTCATCGCCGGGCTTCACGAAATACTGCATGTCCATCTGCTCGAACTCGCAGGTGCGGAAGATGAAGTTCTTCGTAACTATTTCATTCCTGAATGCCTTGCCGATCTGCGCGATGCCGAAGGGAATCTTCATGCGGTTGGATTGCACGATGTTCTTGTAGTTGACATAGATGCCCTGGGCAGTCTCTGGACGAAGATAAATCATGCCTCCCCCGTCGTCCACCGGCCCGATGTTCGTCTTGAACATGAGATTGAACTTGCGCGTATCGGTAAGCTCTCCCCCGCACTCGGGGCATTCCTTTTTCGCGAGCTTGGCTTCGTCGATCATGTCGGCACGGAAACGCTGTTTGCATTTCTTGCAGTCCACGAGGGGATCGGTGAAGTTTTCGACGTGCCCCGAGGCTTCCCAGGTGCGGGGGTGCATCAGGATGGCGGCGTCCAGGCCGACGATATCATCGTGGAGCTGGGTCATCTCCTTCCACCAGACCCGGGCTATACGGTTCTTGAGCTCGACGCCCATGGGTCCGTAGTCCCAGGCCCCTGACTGCCCTCCGTAGATTTCGGAGCTCTGGAAAACAAAGCCCCTGCGCTTGGCCAGGGAGACGATTTTCTCCATGGAGACCTCGCGCTGGGCGCTCGGTTCACGTTTGGCTGCGGTGTCGGACATGCGACATCTCCTTCAATCCGCAGAATGCTGTGCATTCCACGCCGCGAGCATCGCTCGCGAAGGCCTACTGATTTCACCCCACCGTCGGATGCGGCAGCGCGGCATTCCGGGCATGGCAACCCTCCCCGGCCCTGGGGAAGATCGTGTCCGGATGCTGGGAGAGGATTATATGGCGGGAGGGAGCTGAGTTTATAGGGGCAGAGGGGGCGCCCCTTCATCCTCGGCGCTTACGCGATGCTTAAGGATATGGCCGAGCATTCCGAAGCAGGCGCCGCAGAGGGGCGCTGTAAGGCCAGCCGAAAAGGATCCGCTGATCTTGTCGAAGGGCCTGTCAATAGTGGCGAGAACGATAATGCAGCCTTGGGCAAAGCACCAGTCGAAACCCATTTCCTGCAGAAACCGGCTCAGCCGGATCCCGCACGCGAGCGAAGCTCGCGAAAACCCTGATTTTACCCCGCCGCCGGTTGCGGTAGGGCGGCCTGCCGTGCCACGCGAGCGCATGCCCGCGATGCCACCGCCCCGGCTCGAAAGGGAGAAAGGCGCTCGAAGACTGGCGCGGAGTATAGACCAAGCGGTACTTTGGAAAACAGGGGACCATATCCCTTATTGCAGCGAAAGGAAGCTTTTGCTACAGTGCGGCACATGCAAGACACCACTACTACCAGCGTGCGGATTACGGACGCAACGTCCAATCCCGCCCCCCTTGGCCTCCTTGGTTTTGGGATGACCACCATCCTCCTCAACCTCCACAACGTCGGATTCTATCCCCTCGACTCCATGGTCATGGGAATGGGGCTTTTTGTCGGAGGCCTTGCCCAGGTGATAGCGGGTACCCAGGAGTGGAAAAAGAACAACACCTTCGGTGCCACGGCCTTTACCGCTTATGGCTTTTTCTGGATCTCCCTGGTAGCCACCTGGGTCATTCCGAAGATGGGCTTCGTGGCCATGGGCCAGGCTGGGGGTGGTTCGAACTCGATGCTCGCTGCTGCCAGCGGTGAAGTCGCCATGGGATGCTTCCTGGCCCTCTGGGGACTCTTCACGCTTGGGATGTTCTTTGGAACCCTGAAGCTCAATGTCATGCTGCAGGTTGTCTTTGGAACCCTCACCATTCTCTTTTTCATGCTTGCTGCCCGTGATTTTCTCAATGCGGCAGAAATCGAGGCCGGAAAGACTGTCGGGATCGTGGCAGGTTGGGTAGGCCTCGTCTGCGGATTCACCGCGTTTTACGGAGCCATCGCCGGCATCCTCAATGAGATGTACGGACGGGTGGTGTTGCCGATCTGTCCCGTGAAAAAGCAGACCTGAGGATGTGGCAGCAAAGTCTGTCTTGACGGACCGCGCAAGCAGGGAGCCTGGCCGCTCAACCCGCCAGCGAAGCCAGCCTCTCACGGAGGAACTCGCTCTTTTCCCGCAGTCCGATGCTCCCGGTCTTGATAATCAATATGTTCGGACGGTGAGGGTCCAGCTTGATCATGCCGCCTGATTCGCGGATGAGACGGAGCACGCGCTCGACCGAAAGGCCGGCAACCTTCGAGAACTCCACGGTGACTGTTCCCCCGCGTTCCTTCAGGCTGGCGATTGAAAGCTTCTTGCAGATCACGCGGATCTCGGCGAGGGCGAGGAGGCTCTCGGCCTCCTCCGGCAGGGGGCCAAAGCGGTCGCCGAGCTCTGCGCGGAGGCTCTCGAGATCCTGCGCAGTGAAGATGGATGCGATTTTCTTGTAGACCTCCATCTTGATCGTCGGAACGCTGATGTATTCGTCGGGAATGAAGCCACGGTAGTCGAGTTCAAGATAGGTCTCTTCCTCTGGGGTCCAGTTCTCGTCAGAAAGGCGTGCGACAGCCTCGTCGAGGAGCTTCAGGTAGAGGTCAAAACCAACGGCGTAGATATCGCCCGACTGCTCGCGCCCGAGGAGGTTGCCCGCGCCGCGGACTTCCAGGTCCTTCATTGCGATCTTGAAACCCGAGCCCAGTTCCGTGAAGTCGGAGATGATCTGGAGGCGCTTCATGGCGATCTCGGAGAGCGCTCGCTTGTCCGGATAGAAGAGATAGGCATAGGCGAGGCGATCGGAACGTCCGACCCGTCCACGTAATTGATACAATTGTGATATTCCATAGATGTCGGCCCGGTCTATTATGATGGTGTTGACGTTGGGTATGTCGATGCCATTCTCGATGATTGTGGTCGATACGAGAACGTGGAAGCCCCCGTGGATGAAGCGATGCATGATATCCTCGAGTTCCTCCCCCGCCATCTGCCCATGGGCAGTCTCCACGAGGACCTCGGGTACGATGCCCATGAGGAAGGACTGGATCTCGTCGAGGCTCTCGATACGGTTGTGGAGGTAGAATACCTGCCCCCCCCGCTCGACTTCCTGGCGGATGGCCCGGGCGACGATTCCGGGATCGAACTCCTCGACGACGGTTTCGATGGGATGGCGGTTTATCGGAGGGGTCTGAAGCACCGACATGTCGCGGATCTTCAGGAGGGACATGTGGAGGGTACGCGGGATAGGCGTTGCGGTAAGCGTGAGTGAATCGACGGTGGCCTTGATCTCCTTCAGGCGTTCCTTGTCCTTTACGCCGAAGCGCTGCTCCTCGTCGATGACGAGGAGGCCGAGATCCTTCCACTCCATATCCTTCTGGATGATGCGGTGGGTACCGATGACTATGTCAACCTTCCCCTCCTTCAGGCCGGCGAGCACGCGCCGCTGCTCCCTGCGATCGACAAAGCGCGACATCATCGCGATGTTGAGCGGGAAACCTTCGAGTCGCTCCTTCATGTTTTCATAATGCTGCTCCGCCAGGATCGTAGTCGGGGCCAGGAGGGCCACCTGCTTGCCCGAAGCAGCAGCCTTGAAGCAGGCCCGCATCGCTATTTCGGTCTTGCCGTAGCCGACATCGCCGCAGATGAGGCGGTCCATGGGCCGCTCACTTTCCATGTCCGCCTTCACCTCTTCTATGCAGCGGAGTTGGTCCACGGTCTCGGTGTATGGAAAGGTCGCCTCGAAGGCAAGCTGCAGGTCATCATCGGCGGGAAAGGCATGGCCCTTCGCCGCCTTGCGCCTCGCGTAGATCCGTATGAGCCGTTCGGCGAGTTCTTCGACAGCCTTCTTGACGCGGGTCTTGCGGCCCTCCCAGGACTTCGAGCCGAGGCGATCGAGTCGGGGTTCGTCTCCTTCGTTGCCGATATAGCGCTGCACGAGGTTGGCCTGCTCGATGGGGACGAAGACGTTTTCCTGGTCGGCGTAGGCGATCTTGATATAGTCCCGCTCGTTGCCCATGACGCGCATGCGTTCAATTGCGATGAACTTTCCGATGCCATAGTTGATGTGCACCACAAAGTCCCCGGGCGCGAGCTCGATGAAGGAATCGATGACTGCCGAGCGGGAATTCCGGACCGATTTCGGAACACGTTTCCTTCGCCCGAAGATCTCCGCTTCCTGGATGACCGCAAGCTTTATGGACGATGCGCGGAATCCACTGGAAATGCCTGCGACGCCGACAGAAACCTTGAAATCACGGAGCAGGGTCCCGATCCGCTCTGCCTGCTGCTCCGACTCGGCGAGAACCAGGGCCTCGTAACCGGCATTAAGCAGGGAGGCGAGGTCCTCCTTGAAGTAGGTGATGTTTCCGAAGTATGAGCGCGGTGCCTCTACCCCGCACATGATCCGGCTCCGCGCGGCTTCGTCCTTGAGCGCGAAGCTCCTGAGCAGCTTGAGGACCGGCCTGCCTACCGCCGCCTGCGATGCCGCGCGGGCAGCCTCCTCGAGGGCTGCAAAAGAGTGTATGGAAAGTTCGGGCGGAGGCACAGGAATGTCTTTCAGCGCAGTACGGTACATGCCCGCGTATTCCTTCCGCGTCGCCTCCTCCTGGGCATGGAGCCGCTCGTGGTCGAGGAGGATGAGGAGTCCCGGTTCTCCCTCCGCGCCTTCAGGTCTGAGGTAGTCAATGATCGAGCCGGGTTCAGGGAATGCCAGCGGATACCAGAGTTCCTCGCCCTTGGCCTCGCCGCTTGCCGAAAGCGCTTCAAGGAGCGGGGCAAGTCGATTGGAGCAGCCTGGCAGGTTTGAAGCCTTCGCGGCCAGGACCTCGATCCGTTCGGGCGTCCACAGTATTTCCTTGAGCGGCCGGATGACAGCACGTCCGACCTTCTCGTGTCCGGACTGCGCCTGCGGATCGAAAGAAACAATTCGTTCGATCGTGTCGAATTCGAAGACGACCCGGATGGCTTCATCGTCACCTGGCTGGAAGATGTCGAGGACTTCTCCGCGGAGCGCAAACTCTCCAGGGAGGGAGACGCGCGGAACCCGAAGGTATCCGAAGGCGGCTATCTTCTCCCCGAGATCGACCGGATCGATGGTTTTGCCGCTTTCCAGGGCAAGCACATGGTCGATGAGGCTCGAACGCGGGGGTACAGGCGTCACAAAGGCCCGTTGGCTTGCGACGACGAGTCTCGACTCCCTTCGGATCAATCGAGAAAGGGTGGCAACCCTTTCCCCGAAAATCCGGTTTCGGGATGCGCTGGGTCTATAGGCTGCCGTCTTCCACCAGGACAGGAGCTCCGCCCGCAATCCGAAGGTCGCCAGGTCGGAGACCAGGCTTTCTGCCTCCTGGTCTGTCGGGACCACAATGAAGACAGGACCGGAAGCAGAGGCCGCAACCTGTGCCCGAATCCCGGGTGCACCGGCGAGACAGGCGATGGAAGCTGCCGCAAAACCTCCCTCGAATTCCCCGACATCTACTGGCCAGGGGCCCTTGGCAAGGGCTGTAGCCATGAGTTCGAGGGCCGGAAGACGCGACAACTTCTCGAGAATCGTGCGGTGGTATAAGGTATTCATCCCAACGTTCCGAAAATCAGATGGAGCTGTGGAGAAGCCTCAGGGCCTGCCGCAACTTGAGTCCAGTATAGCCTCGGGTTCGGCCCTCGCCTACGCCCGTCGCAAGGAGAGGCCCGGTCGTGAACCGCGCAACCATCGCTGCAATCCTCGTCCTCATCGCGGCTTCTGCCATTGCGGAGGCCGAAGGAAAGGCACCCTCCGTCGATGTCCAGGCCCTCACCGTCCAACCTGAGGTTTCCATCAGGTTCCATGACAAGCGCGTGTACTACACCGATTCCGAGATAGCAATCAAAGTCAGTGTATTCAATCCAACGAGCTCAGCCTTCAGGTTCAAGCTCGCAGAGAACAGGATGTATAGCCTCGCCTTCGACGCGAGGACAGGTGCCAACCGGCACATTGAGGTCGCACAGGCATTCAAAAGGGCACGCTCGGACTCCGGACCGGCCTTCTATCGCGAAATCTCGGTCGAACCTGGGGAGGAATATTCCTTTGTAGAGAACTTGACCGGCTATATCTCAATTTCGGAATCTGGAAGTTTTGCCGTCCAGGCAAGTTTCTGGCCGGACCTTGCACCACGGGAACTTTCCGACACCCGGAAACCCCTCCTCTCGAACGTGCTCATGCTTTCGGTTAGACCGGCAAGTCTCGGCGCTCCCACCGCTACCGAGAGGATAAAGGCCGAGACGGGGGAGTTGCTCAAGCCTGAGAGCATCCCGCCTGATGAGGTTATCAGACGGACCATCCAGGCGCGTCAGCGCTCACGCTGGAACGAGTTTTTCCTCTATCTCGATCTTGAGGCCATCCTCCGGAACAGTGCAGATCTGGCACGATCCTTCAACCGGGAATCCGATGAGGGACGAAGGAAGATGATCGAGCGCTTTAAACTCGATCTCCAAGGCTTCAGGGTGGAAGCAGCCATGACACTTCTCCCCTCCGAGTACGAGATTGTCGAGACTCGCTATACCGAAAACGATGGCAGCGTGCGAGTCATGGAGCGCTTTGCGGAAAAGGGCTATATCTCAATAAAGGAATACCAGTACGAACTCCGCCGTCGTGAGGACGTCTGGTACATTGTCGGCTACACAGTGCTCAACAAAGGCACCGAATGAAGGCTCTTCTCCTGATCGAGGATGATGACAAAGCCAGAGAGCTTGGAGCCTGGCTCAAGCCCCTCGGCTACGAGTCAGTCCGCTATCGGAGCGCACTCAAGGCCCTCGACAACCTGGAGGAGATCAATCCCGAGGCCATCGTTGCAAGTGCGGCTGATTTTCCGCGCCACTGGAAGGTCATAGTAAACGTGGTTCGTGCATCTCGATCGCGTCATGAATGCGTGATCGTCCTCTTGAAGGGCGATGCCTTTGATATCGGCGATGCAGACAAGGCGACCCATCTTGGGGTCAATGGCATGGTTTCTGAGCGGCTTTCCGATCCTGCCGAGCAGACCCGCTTTTACAAACTTCTCCAACGCTATTCCACAGTCGAGGATATTCGCGAGAGCGAACGGCATCCTGCTTCGGATTGGGACCGGTTCACCTTCCTTTGCATGAATCCCGAAACAGGCCGGATCATGGGCGGCAAGGTGCTCACTGTATCGACTGGAGGAATTTCCATCCATCCAGGCGAAGGCAGCCCTTTCGCTGATCTGCCCATCGGGACAATCCTGCCTGACTGCAGTCTCCGGGTAGGGGAACGCATCATAGACTTGAATTGCGAGTTGCTTCGCAGTGGGCCCACTGTCGGTTTTTCGATTCAGGCGATGGATGGCTCCGCGCGGAAACACCTTGATGAGTACCTCGGTTCTGGAATCCAACGCGAGATCGACGCCGCTTCACGAGGCATATTGATAATTCCCGAACTATAAGATATTCTCTATGCTACCATGGATGAGAGTATAACCCACTGCGATTGCCAAGCTCTTGAGGACTTCGCGCGAAAGCTGAAGGCGGTGGGCCACCCTATACGACTGAAGCTCTTGATGCTCATAGCTCGCGAGGAAGATCCCTGTGTCTCAGACATGTGGCGATGCCTGCACCAACCTCAGCCGGTCATTTCGCAGCATCTTGCAATTCTGAAGGAAAATGGGATCGTCAACGCCGAAGTGCAGAAAACACGCCGGGTTTATTCGATCATCGATCCCTTTGTCGCGGAATTTGTCGCCAAGATCGCGGTTGAGCCGGACGTGGCTGCCGCAATGGAAAGGGTTACGGGAAAATAGAAGGCTTCCCATCCTTGCGTAGCAGGGCCTGCCGGGACGCAGCAGCCCAAGCCCCAGCGTTTTCCATTGATGACAGCTCAAGGAAAAGTTCCTTCGATGCCTGGGCTACGGGTTGGGCAGCGAGAGCCTCAGCCAGGTAGTATAAACACTTCCATAGGCCTGATTTCTCGGTCCACTCCTCAAGCCCACTCTGGCGCCGCAGAGCCGATGCCAGGTCATGGAGACCTATATACTGATAGGAAGGCTCTTTACGGCGAATTTCAGTGAGCGCCCGCGTAATCACGGCATTGGCAGAAATGGCAAGATGGATGACTGCCTGTGATCGACCCCTGCGAAGCAGGTACTCCCCGAGCTCGGCTGCTGGCTTGGATACCCTGATTTCATCGATCCGATACAAACGCGCAAAGGTATCAAAGCCCTCATTTACAAGGCTGCGCTCCATGGCTTGCCTGAGAAAGGCTTCCTTTTCACCAAAGGGGGAAAGATCCATGAGTTCCTGCCGGAGCGTTGCCTCATAGGCAATCAAGTCCCCCAAGGACTTCTGGACGGAAGCGAGGGAATCCAGGAACTCGCTCCGGCCCTCCGGTATTTCAAGAGAAGCTGCCATGGACAGGGCACGTTCAAACTGGGCCGCAGCAAGCTTCAGTTCCCCCTCTGCCAGAAAAACCTTCCCAAGTCCATATTCAGCCTCCGGGAAGGCCTTAAGGAGCCGAGCTTCCTCTTCCAGGCGTTCTAGCGAGCCACGTAGGGCTTCTTCACCTCTCGCATCCAGCACGGAGATGAGTGCTTCAAGGAAGTTGCTCTGGAGTCGATCAGGATTCCTGGCCTTCAAGGCTTCAGCCTCTGCAAGAAGCGAACCTGCTGCCGAGGCATGAATTGAGGATATCTCGCGGGCAAAGAGGATGGTTTTAGCCTTGGTTTCGATAAAGGCGTGAATGGAGTCCTTCGAGTGTTTGGCCTCTGCGGACTCGGAGACTGCAGCAATAGACGCTACAGCTTTTTCAAAACCTGTCCTGCGCTCTACG
Organism: uncultured Spirochaetota bacterium; assembly: GCA_903821875.1. Classification (GTDB taxonomy): domain Bacteria; phylum Spirochaetota; class Spirochaetia; order Treponematales; family Rectinemataceae; genus CAIJMU01. The sequence goes on along the minus strand of CAIJMU010000085.1, from coordinate 2,421 downwards.
ATGGCATCCTGGAAGTCTTGCAGAGCCTTGCCGAGATCCCTCGCCTCGAAGGCGTCCAGACCGTCTTCATACAGGACACGCCACCTGGCTTCAGCGCCACTTGCGGAGGAGAGCATGGCTGCCAGAAAAAATAGGGCGAAGCACCTCGCCCACAGAGAGCATGGCAGCCTGGTCGGCAGGGAGAGCCTGTTCCTCGCATTCATCTCCAACTATATCGGCTATTTTTACCTTCCCTTTCCGCATTTTCCACTGACCTTCGAAACAGTCTGCCCGGTAGGGTGGACCTTGACATCTCTATCCCCCGAAAGCTACGGTACCTCTGCCCGCGCCGGTCGTATAGCGGCTATTACCCCAGCCTTCCAAGCTGGAGATAGGGGTTCGACTCCCCTTCGGCGCTCAACCTGAAAGACCCGCCGTGGCGGGTTTTTTTTCGCTTCAGGGGGAATATCCTTCCCCGCGAGAAGCTTGGCGACCTGTCCTCTCAGAAGAAGCACGGTGCCAACCATTCGCTTGAATACTGAGGCAGGGGGGGGACATGGACCGAAACGACATACTTCGCCGCATACGCTATGCGCTCAACATCACCGATCTCAAGGTGATAGAACTCTTCGCCTTGGCAGGTCGTACCATGGAGCGCTCCGAGCTCGAAACCTGCTTCAGCAAGGAGGGGGAAGAAGGCTACGTCGAATGCTCTGACGAGGTACTTGGCTGCTTCCTCGATGGGCTCATCATCTGGAAGCGCGGTCCCCGGGGCGAAACTAGCGAAGCCACCGTCCTCCCCAAGGATCGCTTGTCGAACAACGATATCCTGAAACGCCTCCGGATCGCGCTCGAACTCAGGGATGAGGACCTTATCGCGATCATGGGCTTGGCTGGAGTCACCGTCTCAAAGCCGGAACTCTCCGCGCTGTTCCGCAAGTTCGGACATCCAAACTGGCGGATCTGTGGCGACCAGTTCCTGCGGAATTTCCTCGCCGGATTGACTTCGAAGTATCGGGTTGTCTGACCCTCACCGAAGCTGCCCGGAACCTAGGAGCCTGTCGGACTGACCAACGCGCGACACCAAAATATCCTGGATTTACGCGCTTTTTGGCGGAGGGCGGCCATCCTCGGCCCAAAACCAGCTCGTCAATCGAGCAATACAGGAAGTATTGCCCTCAATCCTCGCCAATTTTGGACTCGAGGCTCTCTCGCCCTCCGCCAAAATCCTCAGTCCGACAGGCTCCTAGCTCACCTCAAGAATATTCCGCGCCTGTTCCCGGAGATCTTCCACTTCCTTTATCCAGAAGGCCCTGGTGCCCCAATCGGGGAAATCTCGGGCAAACCAGAGGTCGGAGCGCTGGCGTGCACGCCATGCCAGAAAGTGGATCATCCGGAGAAACCTGAGCGATTCGATGAAGGCGACGCTGCCCTGCTCGAGTTCGGCAAACTCCGAATAGCCCTCGATAAGCAGCGACAATTCCCGCGTGCAACGGTCGCTTCGGTCGGGGAGGAGGAGCCAGAGGTCCTGGATGGGCGGACCTCGCAGGCAGTCGTCAAAATCGATGACGAGGAGGCCCTCATCGGGTCGTTCCAGGATGTTTCCCCGGTGGAGGTCTCCATGGATGCGGATCCCTTCGAAGGAGTCGAGCCGGGGGAGGATGGACTGCAGCGATGCGTCCACAGTTTCAGTAAAATCCCCAGAGAGCTCGGGGTGAACCAAGGGTTTGAGTTCCTGTACCTGCCCGCGGACAAGCTGCGAATCAAAGCGATTTCGCTCATGAAAGACCCCTCGCCTACCCGCGGCGTGGATCCGTCCCGCCATGGCCCCAAGGCGAGTCCAATCCTCGTCACCCTCTGCATCGAACTGACGTCCGCCGTGTTTTGGAAAAAGGGCAAAGGGAAAAACTGTTTCACCCTCATCGGTGTCGATCTCGAGGGCAGAAATGGTCTCGCCGTAGCTATTGGCCAAGGGAACTACGGCTGGAATATCGAGGGCGGCGCAGTCTGCGATAAAGCCATGCTCCTCGGCTATAGCCTCCTCGGACCAGCGGCCGGGACGATAGAACTTGGCGACATAGCCCTCCCCTTCCTCCCCTCGGAGCCCGTACACGCGGTTGATATAGCTTGAGAAAGTCGAAATTGTGCCATCGAGCCTGAGCTCGTAGGCTTCCTCGATGGCTTCAAGGGCTAGCATGGGTGAAAGGGCGTCAAAGCGTGCTGCGGGCTTCATGCCTCTTCCTTTGAGGCAAGGCTTTCCCAGCGGGCAATCTTTTCTGCGATAAGGACTTCCAGCTCGGCATGGCGCCGCGATTCGACCGCATGGTCGCTCCCACGCTGGTCAGCCCTGGCAAAACTGGCTTCAAGCCCTGCCTTTTCAGTCTCGAGAACGGCGATCAGGTCGAGGATTCCATCCAGTTCCCTGCGTTCAGCGAAGGAGAG
>CAIJMU010000084.1 GCA_903821875.1 uncultured Spirochaetota bacterium | reverse complement strand
TCGAAGAAATGCAGGCCGCGATTGGTATACTTCTTCGCAATTGATACGACCAGCCTGAGGTTGGCCTTGATGAGCCGGTCCTTGGCGTTCTTCATCATGATGCGGCCGCGGTTGATCTCCTTGGCCATGACGATGATCGCATCGGCGTCGGATTCGAACATGATCTCGAGTTCCCGCAGCTTCTTCTCGGTGACCTGGATCTGCCGGATCTTCTCCTTGATCTCATCGGACGAGAGGCCGAGGACCGACTCCGCCTCGAGCCGCTTGTCCTTCATGGTAAGGTTGCGTCCGAGAGTCCGCAGTTCCTTGAGCGAGGAGATCTGGAGGATACGCTCGAGACGCTCCTGTTCTTTCCGGTACTTGCGGATCTTCTTGGCGGCGGAGATGAAGCGTTCTGAAAAGGAATTAATCTCTTCAGGATGCATCTCCACATCCTGGAGGGAGGCAAGGAGGACAACGCGTCGCTCGACGAGTTCATTGTCCTCGAAGCTGTCGCCACCCCTCGAGATCATGCGGCGCTTCTGGTCTACATAGTCGCGGAGGTCGGGGAAGGAATCCCTGATCATGTCCCGGTAGAACTGGTTCAGTCGTCGGCGCTCGGCGATTTTCTCGGTGTTTTCCTTGCGCTGGAGGGACGAGTCCTTCGCCTCCCGCCTCGTGGCCTTGACGGCTATCGCCTGGAACTCCGAGATGAGGACACCCGACTTGCGGATTATCCCCTTGATGATGTTTTCGCCCTCTTCCATCTGTTTCGAAAGCTCGACTTCCTGTTCGGCATTGAGCAAGTGCTCCTTGCCGATCTCACGGAGGTAGAGGCGGATGGGGTCATCAACCGAACTTTCCCGATCGCTGTAGACCAGGCGCTTCTTTTCGCTCGATTCCTTTGCCGGAGGGCCGTCCTCGACCGCAACTTCCTCTTCCTCGAGCTGGATGTTGTTGCTTTCCAGGAGGGCCAGGACTCCATCGATCTTGTCCGAGTTGAGGACACTCTCAGGCAGGAAATCCGAGAGTTCATCAAAGCTGATTGTCTTTTTCGCCTTGGCATACTCGAGGAGCTTGGCGATTGCAGGGTCTATCTCAAGGTCGCTCATCACGCTCATCCTTCAGTTTCGCCAGTTCTTCGTCGAGATGCATTTTCTCAGTGAGAAGCTCCTGGATTTCCGCCACTCCACCCTCTCCAAGCCTCTCGAGGATACGGCCGAGCCGCTTTTCGAGGCCCCTCTTGCGGGCATTTGCCAGTCCATCTTCTACGAGGCGCTCCGGACGCTCATCGAACTCGCCAGAGGCGGTTGCCTCAAGGAGCGCTGCCCTGAGCTCAGGCGCTCCTATCCTTTCAGCGATGTTCGCAACATCCATTGTCTCGGCGCGAAAACACTCTTCCAAGGCGATGAAAACTTCCCGGGCCCGACGGTCCTCGATATCCTCAAGCTTGAGCTGGGACCGCACTTTTTGAAAAAAGGAACCATGAACCGCGACTGCAAGCATAAGCGTCAGCTCCCGGCTCCGGCGAACCTGCTCGTCCCTGTTCTGGGGCAGAGGCGTACCGGAAGCCGCAGACCGACGCTTGTTGACAAAATCAGCCCTCAGGGAGGAGGGGGAAACCAGGAGCGCACGCGCAGTTATTTCAAAAAAAGAGTCCCGCTTGATCTCGGATTCGAAGGCTTCACCATAGGGCATGAAGAAGTCCACTGCCTTAGCCTTTCCCTCCAAGGTTGACACGTCGAACAATAGGCGTGCCCTCCTGACGAGAAAATCCCCGGCATTTATAGTGAATTCCATGACCTTGTGCAAGGCCTCAGGGCCTTCATTCTCCAGGATTTCGGAGGGGTCCTTGCCACCAGGCAGGAGGGCTACCCGTGGATCGATTCCTGCGCGGATGGCGACGGGCAAGGAGCGCGCGATCGCGTTCTGGCCAGCCTCATCGGCATCAAGGGCGAAAACTGCTACCTCGGCGAGCCGACGGACGAGCTTTGCCTGGCGATCTGTAAAGGCCGTCCCCAGCGGGGCTACCGCGTCCTTGATGCCTGCCGCGTGGAATGAGATGGCGTCCATGTAACCTTCACAGATGATCGCGCGATTGGATGCACGTATCGTATCCTTCGCACGATCGAAGGCAAAGAGGTTGTCCTGCTTGCGATAGATGGGCGTCTCAGGACCATTGAGGTACTTGGGGCCATCGCCGTTGAGCAACCTCCCTCCGAAGGATACGCAGCGTCCCCGGCTGTCCATGATGGGAAAAACAAGACGGTCAGCAAAGAGCGGCCACTCCGGATTCCGACTCGAAAACAGTCCGGACGAGGCAAGAAATGCCGGAGAATAGCCTTTCTTGCCCAGAAAACCCGCGAGCCATGAGTGGTCAGAGGGGGCGTAGCCAAGCCTGAAGTCCTTTCGGACCTCGTCTCCGATCCCGCGCTTCAGCAACAACTCGCGGGCCTGGCTTGCTGCGCTCTGGGTTTCGAGCATCCATGCAAAGGTCTGGGATAGACGGTCGTACAGTTCAAAAAGGTCGTTTCGCTCGCGATCTGCCCCGTCGCTGAGTTCCGGCAGCCCTTGCTCAACAACGACCCCTGCCTTGGCTCCGAGCTCGCGGATCGCTTCAGGATAACTCAGCTTCTCGAATTCCATCAGGAATCGGGCAGCATCTCCGCCTTTCCCACAGCCAAAACAATAGAAGATGCCCTTTTCTGGCACAACGAAGAAGGATGGAGTCCTTTCGCCATGGAAGGGACAGAGGCCCTTGTACTCCTTGCCAGCGCGTGTCAGGCGGACATGCTCCCCGACCACAGCCACGATGTCTGTACGATCCATGACCGCCTGGATCGTAGACTCGGGAATTTTGCCCACCTTCGCCTCAGCGCTTGACTGCCAGGCGGGCTGCGCCTAGATGCTCTTCGAGGGTAGATGAGAAATGATGTGCGCCTCTTTCCGGATCGACAAGACGGAAATAGAGCCACTTCGTCGATGCGGGTTCAAAGGCAGCACGAAGCGCGACCATTCCCGGGTTCGAGATGGGCCCTGGAGGAAGGCCGCGGTGAATGTACGTATTATAAGGATCGTCGAGCTTCAGGTCCCGGTCGTAGACGATCTCGGGATGTGGCTTGCCGAGGCGCTCGGTGATCACATAGACGACAGTCGCGCAGGACTGCAGTCCCATCCCGATCCGGAGCCGGTTCACGAAGACCGAGGAAATGAGGGGCGCCTCCTCGGTCAGGCGGTATTCACGCTCGATGATCGAGGCGAGCACCACCTTGTCCCGGATGTCCTCGCCCTTCATCGCCCCGCTTCCCGCGATCTCCTTGAGCCTCTCCTTGAACCGGCCCACCATCGAGGCCAGGACTGCAGGAGAACCAAACTCCAGGGGGAAGAGGTAGGTATCAGGGAAGAGGTATCCCTCAGCGGAATTTCCTGGAACGCCTAGCCGGGCGAGCAGTTCCCTGTCGTGCGCCGCCTTCGAGAAATCAGCCGCTCCTGCGATGCCGCGTGCTTCAAGGAGGCTTGCCACTTCAGAGAGGGTCCCACCCTCCTTGAAGGTCACCCGTTCCAGTTCCTGCTTGCCCTCGCGGATCATCGAGAGTATTCCCGCTGACGACATTCCTGGCTGTGCCTTGTAGCGCCCCGCCTTTATGTGGCTTGCCGCACCGTCGATCTTCAGAAGCAGGCTGAAGGCGAATCCTGACTTCACGATGCCGGCACCCTCAAGCTCTGTGGAGATCCGGGAAGCGGATGCGCCCTTGCTGATTTCGAACAGCTTTCCCTCGGGGGGAATTGAGGCAGGACCAAGGGCGACAGCTGCCAAGGCTATAAAAATGATGACAAGCGCAGCGATGACCGCGAGTGCGGGCCGAATCCATTTAATCCTCAACGGGCACCTCGCTTCGGTGAGATTCGAAACCTGCATCTACCCTGGATGGAAGCGTCACTGCAGGGCAAAGGATTCCTGATCCTGGGCTGAATGTCAAAGGTTCCGCGCACCAGGGGCCTCCAAGCATCAATGGCAGCCGAAGGAGTCTTCCAGCTCCTCGATGGTCAGCTGAGCATAGAGATAGTCCCGGAGGCGACGACGCAGGGACTGCAGGGAGGAATTCTCCTCGCCGATTCGCCGATACAGGAGAATCGCTTCCGGCAAGGAAAGCGTTAGAATGAAAGGATCCTTGGTGGGAATGGATCCATCATCGTCGGGCAAACCCGTCCCGGAC
>CAIJMU010000083.1 GCA_903821875.1 uncultured Spirochaetota bacterium | reverse complement strand
GGCTAGCGCCGCCGTCTCAACCATCGCGTCCAAGACTCCAAAGCCTCAGGGCAGCGAAAACAAGTCGATCAGAAGGTAAGCCAGGCCGGTCCCGACGAGGAATGCTCCGTAGTATGAGCCGGAATAGAGGACATACCCGATACCCATGGCGGTGTCGATTCCACCGCCTAGTATTCGGTCCCTCTTGCTCACGTCGGCGAGATCCCTGAAGTCACGCTCGCCCTTTTGTGCCTTTGCCTTGATCTCATCACCTGTCACACCCCGGTAGGCAGAGTATTTCCGGAAGGTTCCTTCGGACTTCGAGGGTATTGCAATAATAGGAATTCCTATAACTGCAACAAGCGCGCCTAAAGCTACGATTCCATAGCCAAGGCTTTGCGCCATTTGAGGATCGCTCGAACTCGCGGCTGAGGATATGACCAGTAGTCCACCTGCACCCGTGAGCGCACCAAGACCGATGGTCACTCCTCCAGCCCAGGCGCGAGCCGTTTCGCCCTTGTTTTTCAGTAACTCGAGGTGGCTGAAGATTCGCTCATTGAGGGCTGCGTAGTCCTGGCTGGAAACGGCTTCTGCGGATCCGGCTGCGATGCCGAAAGCGAAGATAGCGAGAACAAAGATGATGCGTTTCATGGTGCCTCCACTTGGCTTGCTTAGTGCCTTCTACGCAGCAACCATGCCAAGTTCACATTTGCGGCGCCAGCATGGAATAATTGCGATATTCTGGCACTCCAGGATTGAAACCGGCGCATTTGCGCTAGGTTGCTGGCGCTCCTGTCCTGGGGAGGGAACCATGTCTTTCGCGTAACTTTCGTTCCGCCGTTACGTAACTTTCGTTCCGGGCGATGCTTGCGGGTTCGCTCAACACGCAGGAATGGGCTTGCATCCGGTCTCGGTGGGCTGGCACGGATCATGCATGGTGGTTGACGACGCTTGCGGCCTCTAGCCAAGGGAGATACCATGCGCTTGATGATAGTCAAACAATCACTCGTTTCCTTTGTGGGTTACCGCGACCCCTACCCCGACAATGGGGAAGAATCTGAGGAACCAGGTCCTCTCCTCGCGCTCTTGCTTTCCAGGGCCCGCGAAGGGCAGCCTTTTGAGGAGGCATGGCTTCTCTGTACCGGCGGGGCCTTCGTCGAGAGGGCGAGGGACCTCGAGCGGGAACTCCGTGACGAGGACATTCCGACCAGGATCGTGCCAGTAGATTTCGCCTTGCATGATGTCATCGACTACTCGGAGATCTGGTCCGGGCTTGAACGCGTGTTGCCTAACCTGCGCGAGCAAAGCGGTCCGGCGACCGCCTGGTCCTTCCTCCTGGATTCGGGCACGCCCCAGTCCAAGGGCTGTCTCCTCCTGGCAGCGAGGTCGGGCCTCTTTCCTGCGACCCTCATCCAGGGCATCCCCGCACGCTTCGCGGGGGGCACCTACAAGGCGCGAGAGATCCACCTCGACTCCTTTCCTGAAATCAGCCTCGCGAGGCCGGCACGACCCCTTCCTGCCCATCCCCTGCAAGGTTCGGCGGTCTCGATGGAGGCTGAGCGGGCTGCCCTTCGCGTTGCGCGCTACAACGACCCCGTTCTCATACTTGGGACGACCGGCACTGGCAAGACCCGCGTCGCTCGTATCATCCACGACGCAAGTCCACGGAAAGGCGGGCCATTCGTCGAGCTCAACTGTTCGGCTATCCCCGAGGCGCTTGCGGAGAGTGAATTGTTCGGGCATGTCCGAGGAGCCTTTACCGGGGCCGATCGTGCCAGGACCGGCAAGTTCCGCGCTGCCCAGGGTGGCACACTCTTCCTCGACGAGATCGGGGACCTTCCCCTCGACATCCAGGCCAAGTTCCTCAAGGCCCTCGACCATGGCGTGGTTACTCCGGTCGGCTCCGACGAAGAGATCGGTACCGACGCGCGCATCATCGCGGCGACCAACCGCGATCTCGAGGATTTGATTGCAATTGGAAGGTTCAGGCGGGACCTCTATGAGCGGCTCAAGGTCATGGTCATCAGGCTCCCGACCCTGGCCGAGCGCGCGGAGGACATCCGCCCTCTTGCAGCAGCCTTCCTCGAGGAGTGGAATACTCAGTACTCGGAGCATCGATTCCTCACCGAAGAGGCCCTCGCCGCCATCGAGGGCTACGCCTGGCCTGGCAATGTCCGTGAGCTGATCAACTCGCTCCGGAGCGCGGCCTGCACGGCGAACGGTTCGGCAATCGGACTCGAAGCTCTGCCTGCTGAGATCCGCGCCGTGACCCAAGGAACCGGAGCGCGCGCGGTGGATTGTGTCGACGAACTGCCCGCCATCCCGCGCGACGGGGTCAACCTCCGGGCGAAACTTCTCCAGGTAGAGTGGGGATTCATTCAGGCCGCGCTCAGGAAGTCGGATAACAATCGCGAGGCTGCGGCAAAGCTCCTCGGACTGACAGGGCACGCGCTCAGGAAGGCTTTGAGGGAGAGGCTGGCGGGGTTTGGAGAGGGGGAGGGATGAGAACCATATGGTCCTTCCCAGCCTTTGACATTCTGGATTGGCATCCATAGGATGGACCCAGCCGTCATGATTGAACCTTATCGCCTGTCATTCACATTCGGGGGACTTCTTTTTCCGGAGTCGGTCCTGATCGCACAACGCTACCTCGCGGTCCCTGACTGGACAATCCTCAAGGTGGAGGCTCAACAGGGCGTGCTGTTACGGAAGACGCGCGCTTCAAGTCGCTATCGCTACTTTCGGGAAATCAGGGATCGACTTTCCAAAGCCTGGCCCTTTGAAATTCAGAGTATTGCGCATGAAAGCAGTGGAGCCCGATATGCGGCCTTCGCAATCTGCTGCCGCCATTATCTAGTCATTGGGGATTTTGTGCGCGAGGTGATTCAGGACAAGATGGCTATGAAGGCCAGCCATATTGGCTTCGATGATTACTACCATTTCCTTGAGTCCAAGGCGCCAACGCATCCCGAACTAGCAACACTAACCGAGACAACCCGTGCCAAGCTTCGACAAGTCACTTTCAGGATGTTGACAGAAGGCATGTTACTTGAAAAAGGCAGGGATCACCGAATCCAGCCTCCAAGAATACCGGAAGAACTAATTAGTCTGTATCGAGAGCATGGGGATTTCACCGCACTCGAACATCTACTCTACCGGCACCGTACATGAGCCGGGCACAGGACAGCGCATGAAAAACTATGAGGAAACCTTCGAGACGATCTTCAAGATCGTATCCAGTCCCAAGTTCCTGGCGATGGAAGGCCTTGGCAAGGAAGTGCCCTACTTCATCTATGCCTACGACATCGAGGACCAGGCCTTGGTCTACAAGAAGATCGAGGCACTCAATAAGCGGCTCGATCTCGACGGGATCTCGGTCGCTTCGCTCGGCCTCTATGACTTCGTAATTGATCGCTTCAAGGATTCGGGAGAGCTCGAGGACCTGTTTTCGATCGAGCCCACGGTAGAGAAGCCCAAGCTCCTCTCC
>CAIJMU010000082.1 GCA_903821875.1 uncultured Spirochaetota bacterium | reverse complement strand
GCCGCCTGCGGAGCCGGCGCCGCCTGCGGAGCCGGCGCCGCAGACGGGTCAAGCTCCGAGGCTGGTCCGGACTTCGAGGGCAGGGTTCCTGCGGCTGCGGCAGGGAGGGTCGTGGCCCTCTTCGGCACAGCCTACCGCCTCCTGGCTCGGCGGGGTCTCCTCGCGCCCCACGAGACCCAGGCCCTCCTCGACCTGCGGGAACTGGCGACCGAGGCCGAGGCGGGACCCTGGCGTCTGGCCGCCGAGGCGCGCTTCTCGCGCCTCCACGAGGTCCTCACGCGGCAGGTCCGGCACTCTCCTGCCGTCAACAAGGCCTTGGCCCACATCGCTGCCAATTTCCCGCGTCCGATCGGGCTCGAATCGACCGCCGAATTGGTGGGCCTCTCACCCAGCCGACTCTCCCGCCTCCTGGTGGAAGAAACGGGGCGTGGCTTTTCCGAGCTCCTTATCGACCGGCGGATCGAGCGCGCCAAGGAGCTCCTTGCAGATTCCGGGACAAGCATCAAGGAAGTGAGCCTCGCCTCGGGCTACGCCGACCCGAACTACTTTGCTCGGCTATTCAAGAAAGTGACGGGTCTGCCGCCGACTGCCTGGGCGGCGGGCAGGATGGAGGACATGTGATGTCAAAACGAAGGCGGCGGTTTTCGCGCGAAGGACTCTTGAAGCCCCCAGCCAGGGGAAGGCGCCTTGTTCCCGGCGCCAGACTCCATCCAGCTGGGCTGTTTGTGCTCCTCCTCTCCGGATTCCTGGCAATCGCAGGCTCCCTCAGCTCCTGTACTCCCCGCCAAAGCCACGAAAGGTCTAGCACGAAGCCCCTCATCGGCTTCTCCCTGGACTCCCTCGTTGTGGAGCGCTGGAAACGCGACCTTGAGGTCCTCGGCACTTCGGTGCGGGAACTCGGGGGAGATTTCGTCTATCGCGTCGCCGACCAGGACGCCGAAGTGCAGAAGCGCCAGGTCCGCGAGCTCGCCGACCTCGGCATCGATGTCCTGGTCATTGTTCCCAATGATGCTGACCGCCTCTCCGACGTGATTTCAGAGCTTCGCGGGCGGGGCCTCGCCGTCCTCTCCTACGACCGACTGGTGCGGCGTGCGGGCGTCAACCTCTACGTATCCTTTGACAACGAGAAGGTCGGTGCCCTCATGGCTGAATCGGCTCTCGCGGCGAGCCCGGGCGGCGACTGGCTCATCCTCGACGGGGCGCGCAACGACAACAATGCCCTCCTTCTGAACCGTGGTATCCACTCGGTCCTCGATCCCTCGATCGCGGCAGGCAGGATCACCATCGCCGGGGAGACCTGGCCAGCCTCCTGGGACAGCGAGGACGCGCGGCGTTCGGTCGAGTCTGCCCTCGCCGGGGGCACCAGGTTCAGTGCCGTCGTCGCGGGCAACGACATGCTCGCCGAGGCTGCCATCGCCGTGCTTGCCGAATACGGCCTTGCGGGCAAGGTGACCGTCGTTGGCCAGGACGCCGACCTGGCTGCCTGTCAGCGCATCGCCGAGGGTTCCCAGGAAGCCACCATCTACAAGCCCATCGAAGCCCTGGCCAGGCGCGCTGCAGAGTGCGCGGTGGCGCTCGCGAGGAAGCAAGTAATTGTCGCGAATTCCTCCATCGACGATGGGCGAGGCAGGGTGCCCTTCATCAGCCTGGAACCCATTCTCGTGACGGCGGACAACCTTGATTCCACAGTCATCAGCGACGGCTTCCATAGCGCCGGGGAGGTCTATCGCAACGTGAGGAAATAGCTTCCCGGAGTTCCGGGATCTGGACTATTCCGTCGGCACCCTGCTCGAAAGTACTAGTCTGGAGGGGGCGCTTGATCCTTCGCGGTCAATGTGAAGAGCTTCGCAGCAAGACTCCTGCTGACAGCAGGGCCTCGTGGGGGAATAATGGTCGCTTGCCGGTCATGGGGCCGGGAAATATATCATGGAGGTATTTTGATGAAGAAAGCACTTCTTCTTCTGTCGATGCTGACGGTCCTTGCCGTCGGCACCTTTGCCCAGAGCGTCCAGGTCGGTATCGTCCTTCCCACGAAGGATGAGGAGCGCTGGATCCAGGATCAGACCCGCTTCCAGGATGCCCTTAAGACCGCAGGCATCAGCGCCCAGGTCCTCTTCAGTGAAAAGGATTCGGCCAAGGAAAAGGCCAACGTCGAGACCCTGCTCACCAAGGGCATGAAGGTCCTGGTGCTCTGCCCCGTCGACAGCGCCTCTGCAGCCGCCTCCGCTGACGCCGCCGCAAAGGCCGGAGTCAAGGTCGTTGCCTACGATCGCCTGATCACGGGCACCATGAACGTGGACTTCTATGTGACCTTCGACAGCTTCAGCGTCGGAGCCGCCTGGGGCAGTTACCTTGCCAGCCAGGCCAAGGGCACGGGCAACAACCTGTACCTCTATGCCGGCGCAGCCAGCGACAACAACGCCTTTATCTTCTTCGAAGGTGCCTGGAGCGTGCTCCAGCCCAAGATCGCCGACAAGACCTTCAAGATCGTCAACTCCGACGCCGCCGTTAAGCTCCAGGGCAAGGCCGAGCTGACCCGCGAGGAAATGGCTTCGATCATTGGCCAGGTTACTACCAACTGGAACCCCAACGACGCCAAGTCCAAGGCCGAGTCGAACCTGACCAAGGCCACCGCTGCCCAGAAGGGAACCGTCTTCATCCTTTCGCCCAACGATCAGACCGCCCGCGCCATCGTCGATGCCTTCGCCAAGGACAAGGCTGTCAAGAAGGCCTATTCGACCGGTCAGGACGCAGACAAGGTCTCCATCCAGTACATCATTGACGGCAAGCAGTCGATGACCGTCCTCAAGGACACCCGCGTCCTTGTTGCAGATGCGATCAAGACCGCCATTTCCTTCGCCAAGGGCGAGACCCCTGAGCAGACCAAGACCTACAACAATGGCGCGATGGATGTTCCTGCCAAGCCCTCCGAGGTCGTGAGCGTCACCCAGGCCAATGTGAAGGCCGCAATCGTCGATTCCGGCTATTACCCGGCCAACCTCTTCAAGAACCTGAAGTAGTCGATCTATACTGATTCCTAAGCGGGGGAGTGAGGGCGATGCCGTCGCTCCCCCAACTTTTCAGGAGATTCCATGGCTTCCCACATTCTTGAGATGCGTTCGATCTCGAAGTCCTTCCCCGGGGTCAAGGCCCTCGACGAGGTGAGCTTTCAGGTCGCCCCTGGTGAGATTCACTGCCTCGTTGGAGAGAACGGCGCGGGCAAGTCCACGCTCATGAAGGTCTTGAGCGGGGTCTATCCCCATGGCAGCTATTCCGGTGACATCCTTTTCAACGGGAAGGTCCAGAGCTTCCGGGGGATCTCCGACAGCGAGCACGCGGGCATCGCGATCATCTACCAGGAACTCGCGCTTTTTCCCGAGCTGCCCGTGTTCGAGAATATCCTCATGGGGAACGAGTTGACAAAGGGCCTGGCGATAGACTGGAACGAGACGGTCCACAAGGCTTCTGAAATGCTCAAGATGGTCCGTCTCTCGGTGAACCCGGAACTCAAGGTCAAGGATCTCGGAATAGGCCAGCAGCAGTTGGTTGAGATAGCAAAGGCCCTCTGCAAGGACGTCAAGCTTCTCATTCTCGACGAGCCGACGGCCGCCCTCAACGAAGACGACTGCGAAAACCTCCTCAAGCTTCTTCGGGAGCTCAGGGGGCACGGGGTTACCTGTGTCATGATCAGCCATCGGCTGAAGGAAGTCATCCAGATCGCCGATACGGTAACGGTCCTCCGCGACGGACGAACCATCTGTACACTCGATGCCAGGAAGGGCGAGGTGACAGAGGCCATCCTGATAAAGAACATGGTCGGGCGGGAGATCACGAACATCTATCCCGAACGCAAGCATGAGAAACCCGGGGATGTGATCCTCGAGGTGAGGAACTGGAGCGGATACTCGCCGAAGCTGGGGCGCCAGGTACTCAAGGCTGTCAACTTCCAGGTCCGGAAGGGCGAAATCATCGGCCTTGCCGGGCTGATGGGTTCGGGACGTACCGAACTTGCGAAGAGCATCTTCGGCAATCCTGACGGCTTCGAACTCGAAGGAGAGCTGTTGTTCGCCGGAGTTCCCCGCAGCTTCCGCTCACCCAAGGAAGCCATCGATGCGGGTCTGGCCTATGCCACCGAGGATCGCAAGGGGAACGGTCTCATCCTCATACAGGACGTGAAAAGCAACATCACGCTCGCCCGCCTGAAAAAAATCTCGCACCGCGGAGTCACCGACAACAACCTCGAGGTCAAGGCCGCCAACGAGTACAAGAACAGCCTGAACATCAAGACCCCGAGCGTCGAACAAAAGGTGGTGAACCTCTCGGGCGGCAATCAGCAGAAGGTGTCGATCGGCAAATGGCTCTTTGTCGAACCCAGGGTCCTCATCCTGGATGAACCGACCCGAGGCATCGACGTCGGCGCGAAATACGAGATCTATACCATCATGAACCGGCTGGTCGAGCAGGGGATGAGCATCATCATGATCTCGTCGGAGTTGCCGGAGATCCTGGGCATGAGCGATCGCATCTACGTGGTGTCGGCAGGCAGGATCAGCGGGGAAGTCTCGCGTGCCGAGGCGAACCAGGAAAAGATCATGCATCTGGCCACGCAGTAAGCCCATGAAAAGGTCACAGTTACGAGGAGTGTTTACATGACCATCCAAGACCTCAGGGAAGCCCTTACCAAAAACATCCGCGACTACGGCATGTATATCGCGCTGTTCGTCATCATGGCCATCTTCACGATCGCGACGCAGGGACTCTTCCTCTCGCCCCGCAACATCGCCGACCTGATGAACCAGACCGGCTACATCGCGGTCCTCGCGGTCGGCATGACCCTGGTCATCGTCATCCGCCACATCGACCTCTCGGTCGGTTTCCTGGCCGGCTTCCTCGGCGCCGTCTCGGCCGTCATGCTGACCACCTGGCACCTGCCCGTCCTGCTCGTCATCCCCGCCGTGCTGGTTCTGGGTACCCTGGCAGGTCTTCTGACCGCCTTGCCTGTGGCACGCCTGGGCATCCCCTCCTTCGTGGCCTCGCTGGCAGGTTGGCTGATCTTCCGCGGCCTCCTTCTATCGACGCTGTCGGGCACCGGCACGATCCAGATCGCCGATCCGACCTTCATCGCCCTGGGCAACGGCTCGATTCCCGACTTCCCCATTCCCCAGGTTCCGAATCCCTCGGGCGAGGGTACTGTGGATGCCTTCCTTCCAGGACTGCACAAGCTGACCCTCCTCCTGGGGCTATTGGCGGTCGTCTGGTTCATCGTCAGCGATTTCCGCAACCGCAAGGTCAAGAAGAGCTACAATTTTGCCGTCATCCCGAACGATATGTTCATCCTCAAGCAGGTTTTCGTAGCGTCAGCGCTTGGCTTCATCACCTGGAACCTGGCCGGCTACAACGGCATGGGCTGGACGGTCGTGATCATGCTCGTCGTAGTCGTCGTCTACGACTGGGTCAGCCGACAGACCGTGCTCGGCAGGCATATCTACGCGGTGGGCGGCAACCCAGAAGCCGCAGAACTGTCGGGCATCGGCGTCGCCAGGATCACCATGCTGGTCTTCGGGTCGATGGGCTTCCTCTGTGGCCTGGCTGGCATCCTCTTTGCCTCGCGCCTGCAGTCGGCAGGTCCTACGGGCGGCACCCTCTTCGAGCTCGACGCCATCGCGGCAGCCTACATCGGCGGCGTCTCGGCGGCAGGTGGAGTCGGTAAGATCACCGGCTCGATGGTCGGAGCCCTCGTCTACATGTCCCTGCGCAACGGCATGAACCTGATGGGCGTGGACGAGTCGCTCCAGTACATCATCCGCGGCGGTGTCCTCGCCCTCGCGGTAATCTTTGACGTCACGACCCGGAGGGTAAAGCGATAATGCGCTCATGAAGACCAAGAACCGCATGAGCCTCCGGCTCAGCATCTCGGGCTCGATCATCGTGACGGTCATTGCGACTACCCTCCTCATAGGCGGGACGACGGTCTGGATGTCGCGCCAGTCGATGAGGGAAGACCTGTCCAAGCGCATGATCGACGTGCTTTCCATCCTGCGGGGTCAGATCGACCCGGAACTCCACTCCACCCTTCGGGTCCGGGAGGATATGGAAAAGCCGGCTTATATCGGACTCCGCAACCGCCTCCTTGAGATGCGGAAGGCCGTGCTGGACATCAGCTACCTCTACACCTTCCGCATGGATGCCGGACAGGACAGGCCCTACTTCGTGCTCGATTCAGGGACCCAGGATGATTTCAGCGCCCTCGGCGACGTCTATGACGAGGCCACCACGACGATGCTCGAGAGCCTTGCGCCGCCCTACAAGGTCCGCGTCGAAGCGGACTTCGCCACCGACCAATGGGGGACCTGGCTTTCGGGATACATACCAATTATCAATGCCGAAGGAGGCGTCGAGGCTGTCCTTGGCATGGACATGTCGGCCTCCTACATCAGCGCCCACGAGCAGGGCCTCATGCTTTCGATACTCGCCATCGCCCTGGTCATCGCCGGAGCCATGGTCCTGTTCTCGGTCTTCATTGCCCGTGCCATCGCCCGGCCCCTCCTCGCCCTCTCGGACGACATGTCCCACATCGCCGAGCTCAAGCTCGACACGGTCGTCAAGCTGAAGAGCGGCGTAAAAGAGGTCCTCCTCATGGTGGATGCCCTCGAGAACATGAAGAAGGGCCTGCGTTCCTTCCGCAAATACGTGCCAGCCGATCTCGTCACCCAGCTCATCGGGATGCAGCAGGAAGCCGTCCTCGGCACGAAGCGCCAGGAACTCACGATCTTCTTCTGTGACCTCGCCAATTTCACCACGCACACCGAACGTCTTTCGCCCGAGGATCTCAACGTCCTCATGAGCGCCTATTTCATCGCCGTCACTGAAGCGCTCCAGAAGGAAGGCGCAACCATCGACAAGTTCATCGGTGACGCCGTCATGGCCTTCTGGAATGCCCCGCAGGCCCTCGAGGACCACGCGCTCCGGGGGCTGCGTGCAGCCATGGCAGTGCAGGAGTCCTTTGCCGGCGCGATGGCCGGCCATGTGAGGCCAGGCCTCCCCGAACTCGTCGTCCGAGTCGGGCTGGCCACTGGCCAGGTCATGGTCGGAAACATGGGCCACGAGGGCAGGCTCTCCTACACGGCCATCGGTGATGCCGTCAACCTCGCAAGCCGCCTGGAAAGCCTTAATAAATACTACGGCACCCGCATCCTCGTCGCCGAGGAAACCCTGCGCCAGGCCGGGAACCAGATCCACTTCAGACCCATCGACAAGGTCGCGGTCAAGGGTAAGGACCAGGGCATTGTCATCGCCGAGATTGCGAAGGCCGAGCCTGCCTGGTGGGCTGCCTATCGTGGAGCCTGGGAGGCCTATGGAGTGGGCGACTGGATGCGGGCCTTCGAGGGCTTTTCGCGGCTCGCAGGCGATCCCGCGATCGCCGACGGCGCATCGAAGGCCCTTGCAGCGCGCTGCAGGGACTTCCTGGAAGGCGGAACGCCCGAGCTCTGGAACGGAACCTGGTCCATGAAGGACAAGTGAGCGCGAACGCCCAAGGAAGGGACCAATGCGTAGAAAAGACAGGCTAGTGGCCGACTCCGGTGAGCTCGCTGGCTATCTCGATAGTGCGGATGCCTGCAGGCTGGCCTTCGCGGTCGCGGGCGAGCCCTACATCGTGACGCTGAACTTCGGCTACGAATGGGAGGGCGACTACCCGGTCCTCTTCTTCCATTGCGCGAAACAGGGTCGCAAGCTCGACATGATGCGCCTGAACCCCCGCGTCTGTTTCCAGATCGACACGGGTCACGAGCTCATGGCCGAGGGCCCCTTCTGCGACTGGGGCATGCGCTTCTCGAGCATCGTCGGATACGGTCTCCTCGGCGAGGTTCCGGACGAGGAAGGCCGCAAGAAGGGTCTCGACCTTATTGTACGGCACTTCGGCGGCGACAGCCGCGGCCAGTTCTCGAACGGCCTTTTCCATGCCACCACCGTCCTGTGCCTCCAGGTCACCGAGATGACGGGCAAGCGCAAGATGTGAATGAGTGGCCCCGCCCGGACAAGGCTCCGGGCGGGTTTAGTCAGCCCTCGACGTCCGACTTTCCGTGGTCCCCATCCTCGCGCTGCGTCACCTTGTCGTAGAGCTTGGCTCCGGTGAAGAAGCTCATGAGGATGAGGGGCCCGAGGATGAGTCCGTTGAATCCGAAGGTCTGGAGGCCCCCGATGATGGCGAAGAATATCAGAAGGGGGTGGATCTTGAGGCGGTTGCGGAGGAGGAAGATCCTGAGCACGTTGTCGAGGCCCGCGATGAGGATCGCGGAGAGGATGAGGAGGGCGAAACCCTTGCTGGGATGGCCTCCCAGAATCATGGCGATCGAGATAGGTGCCCAGATCGTACCAGTACCGATCATGGGGATGAAGGAGGCCACGACGGTGAGGGCCCCGAGGATGAGGGCTCCCTTCACGCCGAAGGAAGTGAACAGCGTGAAGGCTATTACCCCCTGGAATATCGAGACGAGGACGTAGCCCACCACAAGGTCGCGGGCAGTGCGCCGGAGGGTGCGGAGGAACATCATGCTGTATTCACGTTCAATTGGTATTGCCCGTATCAGGGTGGACATGAGCTCCGGTCCGTCAAGGAAGAGGAAGAACAGGGTGAACATGATCAAGACCAGTCCTACGACGATCACCAGGATGTTCTTGAGCAGCATGCCCGACACGCTTATGAGGCTTGATGCCGACACGTTGATGAAGCGGGAGAATTCGTCCCGCAGGTCAATGCCCGAAAAGTCGAAGCTGCCCTGCGTGAGGTCGTTGATGAACTTCCCGATCGGACCGGCGGGGGAGAGGTCGAGGATCTCCGGATGGGTCTGCAGATCGAGGGCGATGGAGTGCGCGAGGTTCTTGAGCTGGCCGACCATCGCGATGCCGAGGAATACGACCGGCACGAGGATCACGAAGACGGCCGCGATGGCCATGAGGGCTGCGATCAGGGTCCTCATGGGCTCATTGAGGGTTTTTTCCCGGTGCGTGCCGACAAAGCGGTCGAAGAGTGGCGCGGTGAAGGCGTAGAGGAGGCCCGCCCAGATGATGACCGTCAGGAAGGGTGCGAAGATGCGGGCCACCAGGGCAAAGAGGAAGAGGAAAAATGCGAGGAACAGGTATCGTCTGACGTTCTTGCCTTCCATGGATCCTCTTCCTTACAGCGTTTTCCGGCAGTGTTGGCAGCCCAGGACGTGGACATGCTTCCTGCCGGGTCGTTCAAAATAGCGTGCCACCGCGAACTCGAGGGGGCCAAGTTCCGAACCACACACAGGGCAGACGCGGGG
The DNA here is from genome assembly GCA_903821875.1 of uncultured Spirochaetota bacterium. Classification (GTDB taxonomy): domain Bacteria; phylum Spirochaetota; class Spirochaetia; order Treponematales; family Rectinemataceae; genus CAIJMU01. The sequence continues at coordinate 5,023 of CAIJMU010000082.1, read as the reverse complement.
TAGCCTGGTTTCTGAGGATCCGAGGCAGTGCGGGCAGCCGAAGATCCGCATGATACGGTCGCCTGGACCAGGAGCCAGGTCGGACTTGATCCGTTGCCCGCTCGTCAAGGTCGATCCACACAAGACGCAGGTACCCGGTCTCGGCCCCGCATTCGTCCTGGTCCCGGCCTCCTGTGACAGGATGGCTTCCTGCCCTGCCTTCGATGGAATCCGGGAAACCGTCGAACCACGGAGCATCAGCCATACGAAGAGCGCCAATACAAGGGAACCGAGGGTCAGGGCCAGGAACATAGGGGAGTATACCTTCGCGGGGCCTGTGCTGCCAGCGCCAAATTCCTTAGTCTTCGTCCTGGAGCTCGTTTCCCCTGTCCTCCGGGACTGGCTTGACCCTGCTGCGGTCCTCGTTCTACTACCTTTCCATGGCCTCCCTTTACCTTGTGGCGACTCCGATAGGCAACCTCGGTGACATCACCCTCCGTGCCCTGGAAACCCTGAAGGCCGTTGAGGTTATAGCCTGCGAGGATACGCGGCATAGTCTCGGCCTCCTTACCCATTTCGGGATACGCAAGACCCTCCTCGCCTGCCACGCCAACGACGAGGAGCGTGGAGCCGGTCGGATCCTCGGCCTTCTCGCCGAGGGAAGGGATGTCGCCTATATCAGCGATGCGGGCACCCCAGGCATCTCTGACCCAGGTGCCGTCGCTGCCCGAATGGCGCGGGAAGCGGGATATCCAGTCATTCCCATCCCTGGCCCCTCGGCCTTTGCAGCCCTGATGTCCGTTGCCGGCATAGGCGGGCGCTCCGTGCTCTTCGATGGATTCCCCTCGCCCAAGCCAGGCAGGCGCCGGTCACGGGTTGTCGAGCTCATGGCGCGGGACGAAGCCTTTGTTCTTTACGAATCACCCTTCAGGATCGGCAAGCTCCTTGCCGACATTATGGCCGTGGACCCATCCCGGACTGTCGTCGTTGGACGCGAGATGACCAAGATACACGAAGAGATAGTCGCCGGAAGGGCGGACGAGATGTTTGCGCGTTTTGGGGCGGAGGGGGCAGGGCGGGGCGAATTTGCCCTCCTCGTTGCCCCGAAGCAGAAGGACCGATCTATCAGCGAAAAGTGAATATATATTCACTTTTTGTGAGACTAAGGGTCTAGTTCGCGTTGCCGCGAGCCGGATTCCACCTTTGGAAGACAAAAAGCGGCGCTTTTCGCCTTCCCTTGAGGTACTCTTGATAGGTCTCCTGAAAATAGCGTAAACTAAAGCCGTTCGGACGCCGATAATCGACATGAAAGGCAGGGGCGCATATGACGATTGATCGCCTTAATCCCATGGATCCCATCCGGGAACCAAAGAAACCGAGCGGCGCGGGGTCACCCCAGCGGTCCGGCAAGGGCGATTCCATTTCCATTTCCTCCGACGCGGTGGCCAAGGCCGAGCTGTTTGCTGCCATGGAGACGACCAAGGCCGTCCCCGACGTCCGTGCCGATCGCGTCGCCGCCGTGAAAGCGCGCCTCGCCGATCCGAACTACATCAATGATGCTGTCATTTCGATGACAGCCGACAAGATCGTCGACCAGCTTCTCGGCAAGTAGCTGCCGGAGCGGCTGGGACCGGTCGGGTTGCCCGGTCGGCAAAGGGTCCGAGCAAGGATAGAGGGCGGGAGCGTGGTCTTCCGCCCTTTTTTTTGGGGGAAAAGCGATGGCCGATTTCCAGTTCAGCATCCAGCCCAAGGTCTGGCTCGGATCTGACAGCCTTCTTCGACTGCCGCTCCTCATCGGCGAACTGGCCGATGAGGGCAGAGCGCTTCTTGTTGCGGATCCCCTCCTCCACGAGTCCAAGATCATCGAGCGGGTCTCGGGTCTCCTTGAGGATCGCGGCGTAAAGGTCCTCCTCTTCGATGAGATACCCCAGAAGGCGACTACCCGGGCAGCCGAGGACGCACTCAGGCTTGCGCGTGGTTCGAAGGCCCCCATCATCATAGCCCTCGGCGGCATCAAGACCATGATGATCGCCAGGACGGCAGCTGTCCTCGCACGGGAGCGCATCGATGTCGATGCCCTTGTGGATGGGGCGACAACCCTGGGGAATTCCGTTCCCTTGGTGGAGATCCCGACCTCGATCCGGCATGGCTTCATGTGTGAGGACGCGCTTTTTCTCGTGGACGCCCGGGACCGATGCGTCCGGCTTGTCCGGCGCGCAGGGATGGCCCCCAAGGCCGTGCTCATCGACCCGAACCTCTCGGCGGGCATCTCTTCCAAGTCAGCCTCCACCTGCATCCTTGACGGGCTCATGGGTGCGATCGAGGGTTACCTTTCGTCCAAATCCTCCTTCCTCTCCGACCACGTCCTTGAAAAATCGATAGAGATGCTTGCTCATTCGCTGTCCACCCTGATTGCGCGTCCCGACGATCCAGGAGCGCGCGCCGAAGCCTGGAAGGGCTCCTTCCTGGCAGCCCTCGGCCAGGGAATGTCCGCTCCTGGCATCGGCACTGCCATTGCCCTTGCGATCAACGCGCGGCACGGCGTACCGAAGTCAAGCCTCGCCGCCATCCTCCTTCCCTATTCGATGGAATATGGCTCCAAGAGCAGGCTCGAGAAGGTTGTCCGAATCGATGCCCTTTTCCAGGGCGAAGCGCCAGACCACAGCGCTGCGGAGTCTGCATCCAGGGCCATAGAGTGGCTCCGCACGAAGCTCGGCCTCCTTCGGATCCCGAGCCGCATCAAGGACTTCGACATTTCCCTCGACAGCCTCGTCGAGGCAGCCCGGGATGCCCGCGAACTCGACTTCGTGAACTACCTGCCCCGCACGGTCTCGGTCGATGATGTCTTCGATTTCGTCAAGACCGCATATTAATAATTAGGCTGATGTTCCCTCCCGAACGCCTCCACAAGCTCTCGCCCGCGCATCGGATCCGGAAGGTGGCCCTCATGCTGACGGAGCTGGAACGCGGCCTTCTTGCCGATCCGGGGGCTGCCTCGGGTTCCGGCGGAAAGCGCGCCATCGATGTCGCGCGGGCCACCGATGCCGCACGGATCCTGGCCGGCTTTGACGAGACACCACCGGGCGTCATGCTGGCTGCCCGATCCCTGCTGGCCGCGTCTGATGTCGACAGGCTGCGCGCCATCGACTGCCTCCGCCACGAGTGCTACCGTGAGGGAGGACAGGCACCTGCCGACTGGGACCTCCTGGACCCCGATTCGGGCCGCGTCCTTGGCGAACGGCAGCCGCTACAGGGCCTCCGCGTCTGGCTGGAAGACATCCGCTCCCCCTTCAACATAGGATCAATGCTGAGGACCGCAGAGGCCTTCGGCTTCGAGGAGGTCCTCCTGTCTCCGGGCTGCGCCGACCCCGGCCATCCGCGCGCCGCCCGCTCGGCGATGGGCGCCGACCGACTCGTTCCCTGGAGGCGCGCGGATGCCCTCTGCCTCGATGAATACGGACCCGCCTTCGCCCTCGAGCTGGGCGGAACCGCTCTCGACCTCTTCGATTTCCCCGAGCGTGGCATAGTCGTCCTTGGATCGGAGGAATTGGGAGTTTCGCGGTCTGCGCTCTCCCGCTGCGGCCTCGGGAAGGTGAGCATCCCGATGCGGGGAGCCAAGGCCTCCATCAACGTAGGCGTGGCCTTCGGGGTGCTGGCAGCCGCGTGGTCGGAGCGGGTAGGGTAGGGGCTGAAGGCCTGCCGGCGCGAGTTGAACATGCCGTGCCGCCCGGTTACCATGCGCCATGCCCTTCGAACCGAGCCTCCTGTCCTACGCCCTCCTTGTGCCTGCAGCCGCTGTCGCGGGCTTTGTCGACAGCATCGCCGGTGGCGGCGGCATCATCACCCTGCCGGCCCTCCTCGCCGCCGGACTCCCCCCGCATCTGGCCCTCGGCACCAACAAGCTCCAGTCGAGCTTCGGAAGCCTCACGGCGATGCTGCGCTACCGAAGCGCCGGCCTCATCCGCCTGCGCTCGCTTCTTCCCGGCATCGCGGCGACCGCGCTCGGAGCGGCCCTCGGTGCGCTGGCGGTCGGTGCTTTGGACGCCACTGTCCTCAAGGTCCTCATCCCCCTGCTGTTGCTCGTAATTGTGATATTCCTGGCCCTGAAGCCCCGCTTCGGCATGGAAGAGGGAAGTCGTCGCCTTCCCTGGCTTCCCTTCTGGATCGCCGGCGGCCTTGCCCTCGGTTTCTATGATGGCTTCTTCGGGCCTGGCACGGGTACCTTCTGGGCGATAGCCCTCGTCGCCCTGGCGGGGCTCGACATGAGGGGAGCGACTGCGCACACGAAGGTAGCCAACTTTACGAGCAACATCGTGTCGCTGGTCGTCTTCGCGCTCGCAGGAACCGTCATCCTGCCGCTTGGCCTTGCGATGGGGGCAGCCCAGGCCCTCGGCGCCTGGATTGGGAGCCATATGGTCCTGAAGCGAGGCGCGGGCCTCGTCCGTGGCGTCCTCATGACGATGTCGGCCTGCATCGTTCTTTACATAGTGCTTCGGTACTGGGTGATCCGATAAGGGGAGCCTCCGCTCCTCCCGCTTCTCTCTTTGACATCCATTTCCCTTGGGTCTATACTCGGCGCCATAGTCTAGCCCTACAAGGGAGGTTTTCATGGCCAAGGTTGAACTGAGGAAGATCGGGAAGGTGTATGAAGGCAACGTCCGCGCCGTCGACGATGCCAACATCACCATCGAGGACAAGGAGTTTGTCGTTTTCGTCGGGCCCTCGGGCTGCGGCAAGTCAACGACACTGCGCATGGTCGCAGGACTCGAGGACATCACCGAGGGAGAGCTCTTCATCGATGGGAAGCTCGTCAATGATGTCCCTCCCAAGGACCGCGATATCGCGATGGTCTTCCAGAACTACGCGCTCTATCCGCACATGACGGTTTACGACAACATGGCTTTCGGGCTCAAGATCAGGAAGATCGCGAAGGCCGAGATCGAGCGCCGCGTCCGCGACGCAGCACGTATCCTCGATATCGAGAAACTCCTCGACCGCAAGCCCAAGCAGCTTTCAGGCGGCCAGCGCCAGCGTGTGGCGGTCG
>CAIJMU010000081.1 GCA_903821875.1 uncultured Spirochaetota bacterium | reverse complement strand
TGACCGATGGCACACGATTCTTGGATCGTGGCAGGCAGACGGGAAGATTGCTACAGCTCGCAAATGACAAGGAAGCTGAAAGCGCCGAAAATCTTAGGCGAATGGTTGTCCGTGGAAATCCAGGCTAGGCTGCGCTAACGCTCGCTGCGTCATCTCCGCTCGCTGTTGTCGTCTTCGTTCTCACGCAAGACGGCGAGGAAGGCTTCCTGGGGGAGTTCGACGTCGCCGACGGTCTTCATGCGCTTCTTGCCCTCCTTCTGCTTTTCGAGGAGCTTGCGCTTGCGGCTGATGTCGCCTCCGTAGCACTTGGCCAGGACGTCCTTCCTTAGCGGGTTGATGGTTTCGCGGGCGATGACCTTCGCTCCGATCGCGGCCTGGATCGGCACCTTGAACTGGTGGCGTGGTATGGCGTTGGAAAGACGCTCGCAGACCTTCTTGGCACGATCATAACTGGTCGGTTCATATACCAATTGCGAGAATGCATCCACGATCTTGTTGTTTATGAGGATGTCGAGCTTGGCCAGTTTGGTCGGCCTGTAGTCGATGATCTCGTAGTCGAAGCTCGCGTAGCCCCGGCTCGTCGACTTGAGCTTGTCGTAGAAATCGAAGAGGACCTCGGCGAGCGGCATCTCGAAGACGAGCTCAACCCGCTTTTCGTCGAGATGGACAAAGGATGTCTGGGTCCCGCGCTTGTTCAGGCACAGCGTTATGAGGTTCCCGATGTAGGTGACCGGCGTGATTATCTGGGCCTTGATGTAGGGCTCGTCGGCCGAATCGATGCGCCCGGGATCCGGGTACACAGAAGGATTGTCCACCGAGATGGTTTCCCCGTTCTGCAGCTTGATGCGGTAGCGCACGCTCGGAGCAGTCAGGATGATGGACTGGTCGAACTCGCGCTCCAGGCGCTCCTGCACGACCTCGAGATGGAGGAGTCCGAGGAATCCACAGCGGAAACCGAAGCCCAGGGCCACGGAATTGTCCTTTTCATAGATCAGCGAGGCGTCGTTCAGCTTGAGTTTTTCCAGCGAATCCTTCAATTCGTTGTAGTCGTTGGCGTCCATGGGATAGATCGAGGAGTAGACGACAGGCTTCACTTCGCGGAAACCGGGAAGTGCCTCGGTCGCCGGATTGGTCGCGTCGGTGAGGGTATCGCCGACCCGCACGTCCGAAACCGTCTTGATGCCGGCGATCACATAGCCGACCTCGCCCGCGGAGAGGCTTTCGGTCTTGGACAGTACTATGCGGAATTTCCCCGTCTCCTCGACGACGTGCTCGGAACTGTTGTACATGAACCTTATTTTCTGGCCCGGCACGATGGAACCGCCCATGACGCGGAGATGGACGACCACGCCGCGGTAGGGATCGTAGTGGGAATCGAAGATGAGGGCTTGCAGGATATCGGTATCGCGGCCCTTGGGCGCGGGGATCTTTTCGACGATCTTCTCGAAGAGCTCGTCGACGCCCGTGCCGAAGCGACCGGAGACGAGCATGGCATCGTCGGAGTCGAGGCCCAGGTCGTGGTCGATCTGGCGCTTGATCTCCTCGGGGTCGGCCGAGGGCATGTCGATCTTGTTGATGACGGGAATGATCTCGAGGTCGTGCTCGAGGGCCATGTACATGTTGGCGAGGGTCTGGGCTTCGACACCCTGGGTGGCATCGATCAGAAGGAGGGCGCCCTCGCAGGAGGAAATGGCCCGCGAGACCTCGTAGGCAAAATCGACGTGGCCGGGCGTATCGACGAGATTGAGGGTGTAGGTCTTGCCGTCCTTCGCTGTGTACTCGAGGGCTACAGCCTGGCTCTTGATCGTAATGCCCCGTTCCCGCTCGATGTCCATGTTGTCGAGCATCTGGTCTTGCATCTTGCGCTGGTCGATCACGCGGGCTTTCTCGATGAAGCGGTCCGCGAGGGTGGACTTGCCGTGGTCGATATGGGCAATGATGCAGAAGTTCCTGATGAGAGAGGGGTCTGTCATGGCCCCACTCTAGCCCCAAAGGCATGCATTCTTCAAGGCGAGCCTTCGATCCGCTTCACCCACGGACCCAAGCTCAGCTATACTTGTCCGGCCGACGGAACCATAGTTCCGGTGACGGAAGGAGACAAAGATGCTCGAGGAACTTGAATACACCCGGGTCGAGGGCCAGAAGAAGATTCCCGCCATCACGGTCTACGCGCTGTCGACCTGTGGCTTCTGCAAACGCTCCATTGCCTTCCTTGAACGCGAGGGCTTTTCCTTCCGCTACATCCACCTCGACCATATACCGCTGGCAAAGAAGACCGAGGTGAAAGCAGAACTCAAGGCGAAATTCGGCAAGGACGTCGCCTTCCCCTTCGCCGTGATCGATGACAAGGACGTACTCGTGGGCTTTATCGAACCGGACTGGAAGCTCAGCCTCGGAACGGGCGCCTGAGCATGCCCGAAAAAAGCCTCGAGCAGGTTCGGACCTTTGCCTCGATGGTGTCGGCCAAGCAGGGCTGGGCCCTCAATACAGACGAGGACTTTGTTACGAGCCTCCTTGAGGGCCTCATGGTCAACTGGAACCGCTACGGCTACTTCCTCTGTCCCTGCAGGGACAGCGAGGGCAGCCGCGAGCTGGACGCTAAGACCATTTGTCCCTGTGCCTGGTCGCGGGCCGACATCGAAGGCCACGGACACTGCTACTGCGCCCTCTACCTGTCGCACAGTTTCGCGGAGAACGGCCGCGAACCCGGCAGCATTCCCGACGGTCGCTACTCCACCTGATCGCCTCGATCGCGTTTCCATGACCTATCTCGACTGGGCCGCCACTGCAGTTCCAGACTCAGGACTCCTCATCGAGGCGGCAGAACTCTCCCTGGCCTTTCCGGGCAACCCCTCGAGCTCCCACGCAGCAGGAAAGGCCGCCAAGGCCAAGCTCGAGGAGGCGCGCCACCGCGAGATCCTCGGGACCATCCTCCGCGGCGGCCTCCACGAGAAAGGCGAGGTCGGGGTACTTCGCATAACGCTTGCGGTGGTGGACCTCGCCCTCCACAAAGGCGAAGTAGGGATGGACCAGGGGGATGAGCCGGTCCTGGACCTTCTTGACAAGGGAGGGGACCGTGCCGAGGACGAGGGGCGCGGCCCATACGACCAGATCGGAGGCGAGGATCTTGGGGTAGATGGTCTCCATGTCGTCGCGGAAGGCGCAGAGCCCGGGGCTCTTCCACCAGCAAGACCAGCAGCCCGTGCAGTAGCGGATATCCATGCCCCTGAGGGCGAGTCGATCCACCCCGTGACCGCGGGATTCCAGTCCAGCCTGGAAATCGTCGAGATAAAGTTGGAAGCCGCCGCGGTCCGCGGCCGG
>CAIJMU010000080.1 GCA_903821875.1 uncultured Spirochaetota bacterium | reverse complement strand
ATCTCATCGCCGCAATTTTGTCGCCCTCTTCGCGAGGGCGTGGATTGAAACCTATCATGGCGTGGAGAATATCTTTGGTACTAAGTCGCCCTCTTCGCGAGGGCGTGGATTGAAACATGATCCTCTCTACGATGTCGAATTGAAGCGGGCGTCGCCCTCTTCGCGAGGGCGTGGATTGAAACTGTCCGGGCTTGTCGGGCCACGACGTGGGTGGAGCGTCGCCCTCTTCGCGAGGGCGTGGATTGAAACTGGTACTCCTCGCGGGGAGGTCTCTCAGTGGACAGTCGCCCTCTTCGCGAGGGCGTGGATTGAAACCGAGAACTTCGCTCCCGTCCATCCAAGGAGGAAGGTCGCCCTCTTCGCGAGGGCGTGGATTGAAACTCAATGAGGGCTGCGGCCCTCATCTTACGTGATGCGTCGCCCTCTTCGCGAGGGCGTGGATTGAAACTTACGACAGTTCCGGTTGTGCCCTCGCTGTGCGCCTGTACGCAGGGGCGCCAAGCTGGCAGTCTGCTAATACACCAGCGGGAAAGCCCTACCGACTGCTCAATCTGCCGTATTTTCTGGCCAGCAGAATCAAGGAGTATCTAGATGCAGACGAGTAGCCTGTTTGAAGCGTGTTTTCCTGCTCTATGCTCACTTTGCCCTGAAAGGAGGGATACTTGGTAGCCATAAGCGGTATCACAACTGAGCTGTTCCAGGAATTGGCGAAACTTGTCGATATCATCGCATCGGACACAAGCGTCAAATCGGTAATTCTTTTTGGCTCCAGCGCAACAGGAAAAAGAACCAAGGATAGCGACATCGACCTCATGGTATTGGTCGAAGCCCCTAGCGTCGATGCCCTGGAATTTTCATCAGCCATACGGAAGCGTTCGTTCGATCTGATTTCTTTTCCCATGGATCTTCTCGTCGAGACGGTCAGGGATTATCAGGAACGCTCGGTTCTTCCCACCCTGGAACGCAAAATAGCCCGCGAAGGCAAGGTCCTGTATGTCGCTTGAAGCGATTGTCCAGGAGTTGATCGACCTCGCCAACAGCGACATTTCGACCGCACGCTTCATTATGCAGATGCGACCATTGCCCTTGGAGATAATCGGATTCCATTGCCAGCAGGCAATGGAAAAATTATTGAAGGCTTACCTGGTCTTCCATGACAGGGAGCCTGAAAAAACGCATGAGCTGCCAGCGCTATTGAAAAAGTGCATGGCATTCGATCCAGATTTCGTCAAGCTATCCGATGCGTGTTCAGACCTTACCGATTACGCAGCGAAAACACGCTATCCACACTGCATCTATCTAGAGCTTGTCCCAAAGTAGCGCATTTTATTGAACTTTGCTAACAACGCGTACAGCCAAAGAAGGCCTGCCTTCGGTGAAGACAAGAATGCCAAGCAATTGTGGCATATTTGTTGGGCCGTGACCCAGATGTGTAGAAATGCAGCGGCAAGGCAGACAGAAATCTGTCTGCTCTATTTCTGCATGAGCCTCTGCTTTGGTGCTTCAGGCGATCTTTTTGCCTTTATCAGGCAGTTCGAAATCTTGTCCCATGGACTGTGCCATTCTTCCGAGAACCCAGAAATTGTGAACCAAGATAGTCCAGGCAACTTCAATCTCTTGGTTATCAAAGCCCTTCCCTGAAAGACAGCCGCCTATGAACACATTTTTCAGTATTCCAATACGGCCTTCTGTCTGGGCCCGCCGTCTCTGTGCGGCACGGAATGCTGGATCTTCGAAAGCATCCGCCATTAAGCGAGGCGATCTCTTAAGGATGTGGTTGGTCACTTTTTTCTCGGAAAGCAGGGTTGTAACGTCCGGTGAATCAAATCCCCTGTCTCCCGTCATGGAACCAATACCTCCGTATGCTTTGGTGCAACGCTCGAGGCTTTCCTTCACCATGTCGCAGTCTGCGGGAGCACGGTCCCGGTAATACTTGAAATCAACGATCAACCCATCGATGCTTTCCGCGATGTAGAGCGTATTCCCGAACTCGACATCTCCTCCTGCCTTGCCTCGGACGATGACATGGCTGGTGCGTTCATAAAGACTCAGGATCTTTTTGGAGTCCTCAATCTTCAAGCCCCTGATAATCCGGTCCTCTGCTTGCTTGATCGCGTCAGGAAGCTGGTCGAGGACGTTTGCGATCCGCGCCAGGACCTGCGCAGCCTCGGCCTTCGAGAAATCAGTCCTTGTCTCTCGGGTTTCCATCAGCAAATCGCGGTATCGCACCGCATGCTTCTCTACGCATTCCACAAGGCGCTTCATTCTCCTCAGGACACGCTTCCGCGGCTTTTTCGAGTCCTTTTTCCTTGCTACCGCAGCCATCTCCATGCACAGCTGGTTGACCTCCCGAAGGAATAGCGTGGGATCTTTTATCCGGTATCTCAGCCCATGCCGCCTCATGCACTCTATGGCAAGAACCATCGTCTTGACCGCATCACGCAACAGTACCCAGTCAACGGGGAAGTGAATGTTGGTTTCAAGGCAGGTGCAATCCACCCAAATATCCCTGATTGAAACCGGCTCATCCCACCCTGGCATCTTCCCTTTCCATCCTTGAGAAGAAACCATTGCACAGACTTCCCGGACAACGGTCCCGATGTCTTCTGCCGATATGAGTTTGTCATACCTCGCAAGGGAACTTTTCGAAAGGCCTTTCCCGTTGAGTTCGCCGATGAACCCTTCGATCTGTCCCCGGTTGATGAACCATTGTATCGCCTGGCTGTCACTTGCAAGAACCGAGAATGCCCGGTAGTCCATATCCTGCAATCTTCGTAATAGATTACATCGTATCTCAAACCTGGCATAGCACCTGAATCTGTCTGTCCATCCTTGATTTCTCTTCCTTCCCGGATCAACAGCAGAAAGCGCCAAATCAATCAGTCTTTTTTCGCAACCCGTCTTCTCCAGGAGATCGTCAATGTTTTCGAGAAGTCGAACAAAGTCGTTGTAGTCCTTCGTGGCTCCGGCAACCAAGGGAGCGGAGCGCAAAATGCAAGGTGGTATAGCCATCCGATATATTAGCACACATCTATTATAATACCATCATATTAATGTCCATTATTAGCATTTGGGACAAGCTCTATCTAGATGAAACGCGAATTGCGCATGCCATGGCTCAGGCCTAATCCTCATGTGCCTATATTCTCAAAAAAATACGCGATGTCAATAATTGACAGGAGTTGGTTTTGCCTGAAGGCCATATCGATTCCGATACCTTCTACCCAGCGGCCCCGCTTGGGGCGAATGCCTCGATTCCGGCTTGCGACCCTGGACGGGGTTTCAGGAATGACAAAGCCCAGAGCCTGGATAGACTATGGGAGTCCATGGACGCAGCTTTCCTGCTGGCGGTCAAAATCGGGGTATGAGGTGGATTTCCTTCTCGACGAGGAGCTTGCGATCGAGGTCAAGGCGACAGCACGCGTGTCAGACAGGGATCTTGTGGGACTCAAGGCGCTTCGCGAGGAGGGGAGACTTTTGCGCTTCATTGTCGTATGTAGGCAAGAAAGACCGGAACTACTCGACGGGATCGAAATAATGCCCTGGGAATATTTCCTCCAGGCCCTTTGGGCCGGTTCGCTGCTGAAAATGGAGTAAATGGCAAAGAGCCATAGGCGCTGACCCCTTGGTGGAATACCTGGGGAAAGAAGGAAGGGTGTGAACCTGGACAGTGTAGGCCTCCTTGCCGTGGCCTCAGTCTTTCATGCATTCTCGCAGGCGCTGATAAAGGGAGCGAAGAGCAGTGTTGTCTTCTCCTGGCTCATGCTTGGCACCTCTGCTCACACTCCTGTGGGCGGTCCTGTTCCTGGGGGAACGTCCTTCTGCGGCTGGGTTGACCGGCATCGTCATTATTGTCGCTGGAATCTACCTTTCGCCTCTGGAACGGATTTCGGACTGGAACAAGCCCTTTAAGAACTTCAGCCAGGGTGGTGCTGGCTGGGCGCTTCTCACCGGAGTTTTCATCTCAGGCTACACGACAATCGACAAGATATACTCATCGCCCTGGGGGGATAATTCTTTCCAGCACGGCGATTGCCCTTGCGCCGCTGGTCTAGGGATCGAAGCGGTAGCCCAAGCCCCGTATCGTGACGATACGGCGCGGAGCGGGCCCCGAATCGCCTAACTTGCTGCGGAGCCAGGCGATGTGGACATCGACGGTGCGCGAGGTGACGCTCGAGTCGTAGCCCCATACCGCCTTGAGGAGGCGTTCGCGGGACAGGATGACGCCGGGGTGCCCGGTGAGCCAGGCGAGGAGCTTGTATTCCTGGGCGGAAAGGGGATACTCGGCCCCGTCGCGCTCGACCAGGCCCCGCGTGAAATTGATGACAAAGCCCTCATAGATGACGCGGCCCCTGCTCGTGGGGTCTTCCGCCGCAGCGGAGGCTTCGGCAGTCGTCCGAGCCAGGCCTGCGTTCTGGATGGGCTGCCTCCGGAGCAGGGCTTCGATGCGCGCAAGGAGCTCGCTCATCTCGAAGGGCTTGCAGAGGTAGTCGTCCGCCCCGAGCTTGAGTCCCATGACGCGGTCGTAGACGAGCCCCCGGGCGGTCAACATCAGTATTGGTACCTTCGAGCCGGACGCGCGGAGCTCGCGGCAGATGTCATAGCCGTTCTTGCCCGGTAGCATGACGTCCAGGATGACAAGGTCCCACTGTCCGTCTCGCGCCTTGACGAATCCGCCTGTGCCTTCGGCTGAGTGGTCGAAGGCATAGCCCTCGGAACGCAGGCGGTCGCCGAGGGTCATCACGAGGCCTGCCTCGTCCTCGACCAGGAGTATGCGCCCCTCAGGCCTGGGCATCGGGGCTCTCCAGGGGAGGGGCGAGGGGGAGGACGACCGAGATGCTGGTTCCGTGACCCTCGGTCGAGTCGAGCCGCACGATGCCGCCGTGTGCGACGACCACGCGCTTGGCAAGGTTGAGCCCGATGCCGCTTCCGCGTTCCTGGAGGGATCTGGCGCGGCTCCCACGGTAGAAGGCCTCGAAGACGGCCTTGCGTTCGCGGCGGGGGATGCCCGGCCCCCTGTCTGTGATACGTACTATGACGACTTCGCCGCCTCTGTCGCCCTTGGCCGCCTCTCGCATGGCGAAGACCCCGAGGTAGGCGCCTTCGGCCGCGTGCACGAGCACGTTCGACACGAGGTTGCCGATGGCCAGGGCAAGGGCCTCGGCGTCACCCGACACGGGAAGCTCCTCGCCGGGCATCGAGACTTCGATCCTGAAGCCGAGGGCCGAGAGCTCCTCCGAGCGCTCGGCAACAGCAGCACGTGCCAGGGTGCGGACATCGACGCGCGAGGTCGATTCGATGCCTGCGGAGCCGATCCTCGTGTAGAGGAGGAGCTTGTCGATCATGCCCTGGAGCCTGCGCGACTCCGACTGGATGGCCTTGCCGTAGCGTTCCACGCCCGCGTGGTCGGACACGATGCCGTCGGAGAGGTTGGCGGCGGCCGTGCCGATGACCGAAAGCGGGGTCTTGAGTTCGTGGGTAATGGATGCGACGAACTCCTCCTGCCTCGAGGCCAGGGCCCCGGTCCGCCTGTTGGCGACCGCGAGCACGATGATGGCAATTCCAAGCAAGAGGAGGATGCCCGAGCTGGCCAGGGCGCTCCGTATCGTGCTTGCCTGCACGACGCTCGCCAGCGATCCGTTTCGGTGTACGGCTTCGAGTATCCAGAGGGCTCCACGCGGGTCCCTGCGTTCGCCCTGGTTGTCGCCCTTGGCCTGCTGATCGCGCTGGCTCCTCGCGTTCCACAGGAAGACCTGGGCGTTCTGGAGGGGCGCATAACCTGAGGGGTTGCGCGGCGTCATGTCGGGTCCGACGAGGTCCTGCCGGAAAAGCCCGAGCCTGAGGTCGGGCTGCCTGAAGGCTGAATCGGCAGGTCCGGCGTCGCTCGAGAAGATGGTTCTCCCCTCTTCCCGGGTGACGATCCTGAAGCGGTAGTCGCTCATCGCTTCGAGGTGGAGGGCCGCGAGGCGGGGGAGGACGCTCTGCGCCAGGGTGCCGATATCGTAGCGCACGAGGAGGAAGAGTCCATCCTCCCTGGGGATGGGCACGAGGTCCCACTCCTCATTGTCGTGGGTGAACAGCCCCGTGCGCCGGCCAGGGCCTCCCTCGGCTTCCAGGATCGGTGCCAGGGTCGTTTCGAGGTTTCGGCCCTCCTCTGTCGTTCCCGCCTTGAATCGCGCGCCGTCCCAGCTGCGGGAGCTGAAGGCCTTGTCCTTGGAAATCTCGATGAGGTGGATGGCCACCAGGATGGAAGAGTCAAGGGAATTGTTTCTCCAGCTTCCCAGCCGTTCCGCGAAGAAGTCCCAGGATCCCGAGCCGAGAGCTGAGCGGAAGACGCCACCCTGACCCTGCTTCGTCCCATCCTTGCTGCCCTGTCGCGTGGCACTGGGGTCAGGGGGTGGGGCCAGGGTCCAGGGCGCTAGCAGGAGTTCGCGCTGGAAGGCTGTCGCCAGCTCCCCTGCCGACACAAAGAGCCCCTCCCTGAGCCTCGAGCGCTCACGCTCTCCCATTTCCCGAATCCAGCCGAGCTGGAGGATGGCGAGAACGATGACGAGGGGCATGAGAAGCGCCGCGATGAGTATCGCCCAATTGGCCCTGAAGAACTTCACCCTGCCATTGTACACGCCGTCACTCCCCGGCAGCCGGGATGCATCGAGGCAATTCCCTCCTTTTACGGAGTTTTTACACGCCTGCCGGCTTCCCCGTCGAAGCAGCCTCCTTGAGTCCGAATGCAAGGAGGCTGGCGACAGCCATGAGGGCAGCGCAGCCGAGGAGCGAGAGCGTGAAGTTCCCGCCGGGACCGTTGATGAGTTCCATGAGGTAGACGACGAGTACCGAGGACTGGCCGGCAAGGGTGAAGAGGCCGTTGGTTGCGCCTTCGGGACTGGGCCGGGCAATCTCGGCAGCATACTGCATGGCGATCGGGCTGACTGCGACCATGAAGAATCCGAGGATGGCAGCCACGATTGCCAATGGGGCGAAGCCCTGCGCGAAGGCCATGCCGACAAGGAAGGGCAGGGAGCCGAGCAATCCGAAGATGATCCAGCGCTTGCGTCTGCCCTGCCTGTCCGAGATGGCAGGAAGCACGATTGCTCCGAGTATGCCTCCTACGAGCATCAGGGCGCCGAGGAGGCCGGCTGTTTCCGCATCGACTCCCCGCGGCTTGGCTATGGCATCGATCCAGGTGGTCAGGCCGTTGAAGACGCCCATTCCGAGGAAGGAGATCGCAATCACCGCGCGGAAAGAAGGGATCTTCAGTGCGCTTTTGATGCCGTCGAGTACCAAGGCACGTTCGCGACCTGCCTCCGCGTCGGGCGGGGTCGGAGGGCGCTCCCGCACGAAGATCGCGAAGACAATGCCAGCCCCGAGGGCCAGGGCTCCCCAGAAGAGCTGGAGCTCGGCCATGTCCATGCCGGAAAGGAGGAGGGGTGGCACGACGAGTCCGATAGCCGCCCCGAGGATGTTGGCGAGGGTGGTCAGGCCCACTGCCGTTGCGCGCTCGGAGGCTGGGAACCACTCCGCGGGCATTTTAGTCCAGGAGTTCATGAAGAGGGGCTGCATGGCCGCCATGCCGAAGCTCGCGAGGATGGCGAGGATATAGCTGTGTCCTGCCAGTCCCCTGAGCATGCCGAAGACGCCGAGGAGGATGGCTCCGATGCGGAGGACCCGTGCGAAGCCGAAACGGTCAATGAGCCAGGATGCGGGAATGGAAAGCGGAATAAAGGCGATCATGAAGGACATCGCGAAGAGGCCGACCCCCATTTCCGAGACGCCATACCAGGAGGCAGCCTGGGTAGCGATGGCTGCATAGCTGATCCACAGGATCTGGAGCACGAGGTTGCCGAACATGGTCACGGCAAGCACGACCCAGCGGTAGGGATAGCTACGGTATTCAATTGCCGACATGGGAACTCCTTAAGGGGCGAGCCTAGCACGCCTTTTGCTGGGTCAGATACGAAAAATGCTGAAGGAATCAGTAAAATGTTATCCAATGCGAAATAGTGCAGAAAACAGTAAGCTATGTCTTGATCATTTTGGTTTAGCTCCTTTATATTTTAGTACGTTAAGCTTATTGAGAGAATTAGAAGCCAGAGGAGGAGCAGCATGACTGATGCGGAGAGGGACAGGGAATCGTCGCTGGAACTGGCAGACCAGATCATCGATGCCTTCCGGCGCTTCCAGAAGACGAAGGCGAAGTTCGCTCCCCGCGACGCCCTGCTCCGCCCGAGCGAACGGCTCATGCTGATGACCTTGGCCAGCGCCCAGGCAGGGGAGGGACTGCGGTCCTCCGCGCTCTCCGCCTGCCACGAGGTGAGCCCCGGCGCGGCGACGCAGCTCGTGGACGCCCTGGTAAAGGCCGGCTTCGCGGAGAGGGCCACCGACCCGGGGGACAGGCGCTCGGTCATCGTGCGCATCACGCCCGAGGGTAAAAAGCACCAATTGGAAACGTATGACGAGGCGCGGGCCGCGACGGGATCGCTGGTCGAGTGGCTCGGCGAGACCGACTCGAGGGAACTTATCAGGCTCCTCGGACGGCTCGGGGAATACTCAGCTGAAGGAAGGAAAGCGAATGCAGGATGAATCGAGACGGAGGCTGCTCATCGTGGGGCTCCTCCTGGGGATGTTCTTCTCGTCCCTGGACCAGACCATTGTCGGGACCGCCATGCCCCGCATCATCGGCGAGCTCGGTGGCCTGTCGCTCCTGGTCTGGGTGACGATCGGCTACATGCTCTCATCGACGACCATAGTTCCCATAGCCGGAAAGCTTGCCGACCTCTTTGGCCGCCGGACGATCTACCTGACCGGGATGGGCGTCTTCCTCCTGGGATCTGTCCTCTGCGGAACTGCTGCTGACATGACCCAATTGATACTTTTCCGGGCCGTGCAGGGCCTGGGCGGCGGCATGCTGATGCCGATGTCGATGACCATCGTAGGCGACATCTTCCCGCCGGAGCAGCGAGGCAAGTGGCAGGGCCTCATGGGCGCTGTCTTCGGCCTGTCGTCCATCGTCGGTCCCACCATCGGGGGCTGGATCGTCGACAACTCGCACTGGCGCTGGATCTTCTACATCAACATCCCCGTGGGCATCCTGGCCGCCGTTACGATCTGGGCGGGTCTCCATGGCGAGAAGCGCCGTGCCGACAAGGTGGTCATCGACTGGGCCGGCGTCGTCACCCTCGTGGTGGGCGCCGTCTCCCTCCTCCTTGGCCTGTCGCTCAGCGGCAAGGAATTCGCCTGGGGATCCTGGCAGTGCCTCTCGCTCTTCGCTACCGCGGCTGTCTTCATAACACTGTTCATTCTGGCCGAAAGGCGCGCGAAGGACCCTCTCCTCGACTTCGGCTTCTTCCGCAACAGGACCTTCCTGGTGGCCAACCTCATCGGCTTCATCCAGGGCTTCGGCATGTTCGGCGCCATCATGTTCCTGCCCCTCTTCCTCCAGGGCGTGATCGGCGTCTCGGCGACCAACTCGGGGAACACCATGATCCCGATGATGGGTGCCCTGATGCTCACGAGCATCGTCGGTGGACGATTCATCGCGAAGGTGAGTTTCAGGACCTTCTACGTCATCGGCCTGGGCTTCATGGCCCTGGCCTTCTTCCTGATGAGCGGGCTCTCGGCGGAGACGACACAGTTGGAGGCGATCCTCGACATCGTCCTCCTCGGGCTCGGGCTCGGGCTCCTCATGCCGACCACCATCCTGGCCGTGCAGACAGCCTTCCCTCCGGAAAAGCGTGGCGTGGTCACTGCAGCCACACAATTCTTCCGCCAGATCGGCTCCACCCTCGGCATGGCCATCCTCGGTGTCGTGCTCAACAACCGCTCGCTGCACTACCTCAACGAGCACTTCTTCCCGCAGATCGATGCAAATCCCATGATCAAGGCCTCACCCTTCGGCCCCATGCTCGAAAAGGCGCACAGCGATCCCCAGGGCCTGTTCAACCTACTCCTTGCGCCCAAGGCCCTCGAGAAGATCCCCGCGCCTTTCCGCAAGATGCTCACCGATCCCCTCAAGACCGCCCTCGTCGATTCGCTCAAGTATGTCTTCCTCGCGGCCATGGGCATCCTCATAGTAGGCATGTTCGTGGGGCTCTTCTCCGGGAATGCCCGGGTGCCGCCGAAGACCCAGGCGAAGAAGGCTACCTTCGAGGAGATGGGGAAGGAGCTCCTGGCTGAGGACTCGGCCTGCGAGGGCGTGCCCGCCTGCATGGAGCCGGACCTTGTGGGTGAGAAAAAGGGCTGAGAGCGGGGAAAAGGCAAAGCTGTCCCTCGAAGCTTGTTGGACAGGCCCTGCGCATCGTACCATCCGGCCATGCGCAGGATAACCGGCTTTCATGCCATCGAGGAATCGCTCAAGTCCGCCGACGAATTGCGGGGTCGCCTTCTGATAGCGGGTTCAGGCCCGAGGATCAAGGCCATCCTGGAGCTGGCGGCCAGGCAGGCTATACCGATCTCGCGGGTCGCGCAGGCGGAGCTCGACCGGCTCGCTCCTGAAAACCGGGGTGTGATCCTCGAAACCGAGGCACCAGAGACCCCGGGTGGGGCCGACATCGACAGCTACCTCCTCGAGGCTGTAGACCGCGAGGAGGGCCTCGTCCTCCTCCTCGATCACCTCGAGGATCCGCAGAATTTCGGGGCCATCCTCCGCTCTGCTGACGTTTTTTCCTGCGATCTGGTGGTCTCGCCGAAGCGTCGTGCAGCCCCGCTTTCCGAGGCTGCAGTGCGCGCCTCGGCGGGAGCGGCAGCCCATGTGCCGCTGGCCATCGTCCCGAACCTTGCCGAGGTTCTCCGGCGGCTCAAGAAGGCAGGCTTCTGGTGCTATGCGGCAGCCATGGACGGCGAATCGCTCATGGAGGCAAAGCTTCCGAAAAAACTCGCACTGGTGGTGGGCAACGAGGGCGAAGGCGTCTCCAAGCTCGTCCGCGAGCAGTGTGACGGCAGCCTGTCCATACCCATGTCGGGCCATGTCGATTCGCTCAACGTCTCCGCCGCTACGGCCATCATGCTCTACGAATACAGGCGGGGCAGGGTCTAGGCCCTTGCACCGGCGCTCACGGCTGCCGCGGTCCGAGGTCGACAGTGCAGGCTTGGCCTGAGTACATTGGGGCCATGAGATTCCACGATAGGTCGCGGACCCTGCGTCCTGATTCCAGCGTTTTCATGCCCCTCCTGGTGCTCTTCGTCTCGGCATTGAACGGTCCGAGCATTTCAGAGGCCTTCCAGACAGCCTTCGGGCTCTTCACGGCCTGGGGGCCGGGGCTTGTAATGTGGCTCGAGGTCATCCTCCTCAACCTCCTGGCCTTCCTCTACCTCGCCCCCGTATTCAGGGTGCATATCAGCTGCCTCAAATCCTGCGAGCCCCCGCAGGGAAGCATCGACCGTGCGATGCAGCACCTCAACAGGGCGCATCGGATGTCCATCCTGCTCTCGATCCTCGTCTTCCTGGCCGGGGCCCTGGCCCGCACAGCCCTGTCCTCCCCGACCCCGGAGAGGCCCCGTTTCGCCGAACTTCCATTCCAGCTCCTCGAAGCTGCCGTCTCCGGCTACTTTGTCGGCGTCCTTTTGTCCCTTCAGTTCGAACGGAGGCTCTACGAGGCACGGATGACCGTGGTCGGACAGGGTACGACGGTGCCCATTTCCTACCGTTCGCTCTTCTCGCGCGTGATGTCCATACTCGTCGCAATTGTGCTCTTCATGGCCATGCAGGCCTTCTCGCTGGCCGGCGGATTCCTCGGCGGATCCGGATCGGGTTCCTTTCCCGCCACCGGGTTGCGGAGCGCCTTCCTGACCGCCCCCGACATGATCTTCCATGCCAGGCAGTATTCCGGCCTCAGGGAGGCCCTCTACCTTTTCATCATAAAGCTGGCGCTGATCGGTGGCCTCTTCGCCCAGGTGCTCTGGCACCTGCGGTACATCATCGAGAGGCCCCTTGCCACCATCCGCGAGCGCCTGGCCGACCTCAACTCGCCCGACGGCCGCTCCGGCTCGGTCATCGAGATCCTCAACAACGACGAATTCTCCCCGGTCTACCGGGAGATCAACTCCCTCATCCGCAAGCAGCAGGGGCAGGTAGAGGTTTCCAGACGGCGCCTCGAGGAGGTGATCGAGTCTGCGGATGACCCAATTATTTCTTTCGACGCGGCGGGCAGGATCCGAGTCTTCAACCCCTCCGCCGTGGAAGCCTTCGCCTGCCGGCGTGACGACGCCCTCGGTCGGGACATCGGCACCTTCGTGGAGGGCGGCATGGCTGCCCTTGACCCGGGAGTGGAGACTCCCGTCGCGTGGAAGGACGCCCATGGGGCGGCCCTCACGATGGCGTCGCACATCTCGGGGGGGGAGGGCGAGGCCTGGCGGACCGCCATCCTTCATGACATGCGCAAACAGGCTGAAATCGAATCCAATCTGCGCGCAGCGAGGGTGGAGGCCGAGAATGCCAGCCGCATGAAGAGCGAGTTCCTGGCCAACATGAGCCACGAACTACGGACCCCTCTCAATGCCATCCTGGGCTTTACCCAGCTCATCGGCGACGACCGAAACCTCACCGACGGGCAGCGGGAGAAGATCAGGGTCATCACGAGGTCGGGAGAACACCTACTTTCCCTGATCAATGACATCCTCGACATCTCGAAGATCGAGGCTGGAAGGATGGACCTCCACGAGTCGGTCTTCGACCTCCACGAGTTCATCGGCGACCTCCGTGACATGTTTTCCCAGCGCTGCAGGAAAAAGGGGCTTTCGCTTTATGTCGAGACCCTCGAGGGCCTGCCGCGCTACGTAAGGGGCGACCTCGGAAAGCTCAGGCAAGTGATGATCAACCTCATCGGCAACGCGGTGAAGTTCACCGCCGAGGGTGGCATCGGCATCCTGGTCGGGAAGGCCGGGGAACCTGGGAGCCTGCGGGAAGGCTCGACGCCGATACGCTTCGCGGTGCGCGACACCGGCCGCGGCATACCCCAGGACGAGCTGGATCTCATAATGCGTCCCTTCGTGCAGGCATCGACAACGGACCACGAGGGCGGGACGGGCCTGGGCCTGGCCATTTCGGGGCGCTTTGTCACCATGATGGGCGGAAGCCTGTCGGTGAAGAGCATCCTCGCCGAGGGCAGCGAGTTTTCCTTCGTGCTGCCCCTCGTGGAATCCGCCGAGGCTCCCTCCGCCGGTGACGGGAAGGAAGTTCTCGTTTCGGTCGATCCGGACGACAAGGTCCGTGCACTGATCGTCGATGACCAGGAGTCGAACCGTCTGGTGCTACGGGAGATGCTCGAGCGCGCGGGCTTCCTCGTGGACGAGGCGGGAGACGGGAAGGAGGGCTACGAGCGCTCGGTCGCACTGCGGCCCGCCCTGGTCTTCATGGACATCAAGATGCCTGTCATGGACGGCTATGCCGCCGTAGCCAGGATCAAGGGCGACCCGGCGACCAGGGACGCACGGGTCTTCGCCCTCACGGCCTCGGCCTTCAGCCATGACGAAAAGCGCATAATTGATGCAGGTTTCGATGGCTTCCTGGCCAAGCCCTTCAAGGTCGCCTCACTCCACCGCCTCATCCACGAAAGGGGCGGCATCGCCGTCCGCATGGCCGAGCGGAGCGCCACGGACGACGATGCGCATGAGGCTGGCAGCGCTCCGCCTCCGAGCAGGGCAGAGTGGACAGCCCTCCATGTCGCCCTCCGCGACTCCATCCTCGATGCCGCGGGCATCAACGATTTTGCCCAGCTTTCGGCCCTCGCTCTCTCGATGAAGGCCTCGGCGCCAGGGCTGTCGGCTGCCCTCGCCAGTGCGGCTGCCTCCTACGATGACGCAGCGGTGGAAGCCCTTCTCGACGCCTTCGGAAAGGACAGCTGAGATGGCCGAATCGCCTAACCTCGTCCTGGTGGTCGACGACATCGAGGAGAACCTCAAGGTGCTCTCCGATACCCTCATGCAGGCCGGCTTCCATCCCCTCCAGGCTCGATCGGGCGAACGGGCCCTGCAGATAGCGGCCAAGGCCCGCCCCGACCTGATCCTCCTGGACATCAAGATGCCGGGCATGGATGGTTTCGAGACCATCGCGCGCCTGCGCTCCGATCCGGCGACGGCAGACATACCAGTTATTTTCATCTCGGCCCTCAACCAGATCGAGGACAAGGTCGAGGGCTTCCGCGCAGGCGCGGTCGATTACGTCTCCAAGCCCTTCCAGCGGGAAGAGGTCGTGGCGCGGGTCGGCACCCACCTCCGTCTCCGCGAGTCCCAGCGCAAGACCGAGCGCCTCCTTGAGGCCCTCCTGCCCGCAGCCGTAGCCGCCGAGCTCCGCGACAAGGGCGAGGTCGAGCCGAAGTCCTATGCCGATGCGAGTGTGCTCTTTTCCGATCTCGTGGACTTCACCGGCATGGCGGCAGGCATGTCGCCCCGAAGGCTCATCGACGAGCTCAACGAGCTTTCGGGGGCCTTCGACCTGATCATGCACGAGCACGGCTGCGAGCGCATCAAGACCATCGGCGACGCCTACCTGGCGGTCTCCGGGATGCCCGAGCCTAATCCCGACCATGCCCTGTCCCTCGTCCGCGCCGGACTCGCCATGGTCGCCAGCCTCGAGAAGCGCAATGCCAGGGCGGGGCTCGCCTGGCGAATGCGCGTCGGCATCCACTCAGGAGAGGTCGTGGCAGGCATCGTCGGAGTTCGTCGTTACATCTATGACGTTTTCGGCGATACCGTGAACATCGCGAGCAGGATGGAGGGAGCCTCGGAGCCGATGCGGGTCAACGTCTCCGAGGCGACCCGGAGGCTCCTCGGAGATCGTGTCAATTGCGAAGAACGGGGCGAGCTGCCCGTCAAGGGCGCAGGGCCGATGAAGATGTACTTCGTCTCGGATTGAGGCTTCGGGCGGGCCCCGGCCCGCCCTGGAAATCAGGCGTTGTAGGTGCCCGAGACCGCGGCGCCCCCTGAACCGATCCAGTCGGTGTGGAAAAATTCGCCGCGTGGCCTGTCGACGCGCTCGTAGGTATGGGCACCGAACCAGTCCCGCTGCGCCTGGATGAGGTTGGCTGGAAGGCGGGAGGAGCGGTAGCCGTCGTAGAAGGCGAGGGCAGCCGACAGGGCGGGAACGGGAACGCCAGCGAGGGAGGCTGCAGCCACCACCCCTCGGAGGCTCTGCTGGCAGTCGCCGAGCACCTTCGCGAAGTAGGCGTCCACCATCAGCGAGGGAAGGTCGCTCTTCCGGTCGAAGGCTTCCTTGATGCGTCCGAGGAAGGCCGAGCGGATGATGCAGCCGCCGCGCCAGGTCATCGCAATTGATCCGAAGTCGAGGTTCCAGCGTCGATTGGTACTGGTTTCGCGGAGCAGCATGAAGCCCTGGGCGTAGGAAACGATCTTGGCGGCCAGGAGGGCTTTCCGGAGATCCTCGACGGAGACGTTAGCGCCGAAGACTCCTTTGGGGCCGCTCAGGATGGCCGATGCCGCACGGCGCTCGTCCAGGAGCGATGACAGGGCCCGCGCGTAGACTGCCTCGGTGACTAGGGTGAGGGGAATGCCTGCGTCCAGGGCTTCCTGGCTTGTCCACTTGCCCGTACCCTTCTGCCCCGCAGCGTCGAGGATCTTTTCGACGAGGGGTGAGCCATCGGCGTCCTTCACGGCCAGGATCTTCGAAGTTATCTCGATCAGGTAACTTTCGAGTTCCCCGCGGTTCCATTCGGCGAAGGCTTTGGCCATGGCATCAGCATCGAGTCCGGCCAGGTCGCGCATGATCTGCCAGGTCTCGGCGATGATCTCCATGTCTCCGTACTCGATGCCGTTGTGCACCATCTTCACGTAGTGGCCCGCGCCTCCTGGTCCCATCCAGGCACAGCAGGATTCGCCACCGGGGGTCTTGGCAGAAATGGCTGCGAAGATGTCGCGCACGAGGGGCCAGGCCTCCGGGTCCCCTCCGGGCATGAGGGAGGGCCCGCTACGTGCGCCTTCCTCGCCACCAGAGACGCCCGAGCCGATGAAGCGGAGACCCTTGGCAGCCAGCTCGCCCGCCCTGCGCTCGGTGTCAGCCCAGAAGGAGTTGCCCCCATCGATGATGAGGTCGCCTTTTTCGAGAAGGGGAAGGAGCCGCGCGATGGTGTCGTCGACGGCGCTTCCGGCCTTCACTAGTAGGACGATCTTCCTCGGGCAGGAGAGGCTTGCAACGAATTCCTCGGCGGTTTCCGAGCCAGTGATGCGTCCCTTGCCCTTCTGCGTTCCTGCTGTCCCGGCCCGGTCGGTAGCGGGACCCGAGAGGAAGTCGCGGATCGGTCCGGGGGAACGGTTGTGCACTGCCACCGAAAAGCCGTGGTCGCTGATGTTGAGGACGAGGTTCTGCCCCATCACCGCGAGCCCCACAAGACCCAGGTCAGCTTTCGTCATAGTACCCATAGTATCACCTCCTCTTGTCATCGTTGCACGCGGGCGGAACCGCCCTTGGCGAGAGCCTCGACCTCGGACAAAGTCGCATAACTCGTGTCCCCCGGGTAGGAAGTCACGAGGGCGCCGTGGGCCCAGCCGAGCCTGAGTGCCTCCGCGGGCTGTCTGCCTGCAAGGAGGCCGTAGACGAGGCCTGCGGCGAAGCCGTCGCCCCCCCCGATGCGGTCGAGCACGTCGAGTTCCATCGTCGGCGCGACATGGGCCTGCCCCTCCATCCAGAGCACGGCGCTCCAGGAGTGCCTGTTGGTCGAGTGCACTTCTCGGAGGGTTGTCGCGATGGCCTTCAGCCGGGGGAAGCGTCGTGTAACCTCCCCGATGGTGTCGAGGAAGGCTGCGGGATCGAGCCTGGCGCCCGCAGCGGAGGCTGGGCCGCGCGCTGCGCTGCCGCCCTTCGCTCCGCCGCCCAGATCCGGGCCCGAAAGCCCGAGGCCGAGCTGGAGGTCCTCCTCGTTGCCGACGAGCACATCAACGTTCTCGACGATGCGGGACAGGACCTCGGGTGCCTTCGATTCGCCCGCTGCCTTCCAGAGCTTGGCGCGGTAGTTGAGGTCGAAGGACACGATCGCCCCGGCGGCGCGGGCTGCACGCATGGCCTCGATGACGAGGTCCGGCGTGGTTACGGAGAGGGCCGCGAAGATGCCTCCGGAATGGAACCAGCGGAGTCCCCTGCCGAAGATTTCATCCCAATTGAAGCTGCCTTGCCCGAGGAGGGCGGCAGCCTCCCCTGAGCGGTTGTAGAAGACTACAGGTGGTCTCGGTCCCTGCCCGCGGTCGCTCCAGACCGTCGCGATGTTGGGACCGCGCACACCGTCGTGGGCAAAGCGTCTATACAGGCCCTCGACCCCGGCCGCCCGGACCTCTCGCTCGACCTTGGCTCCGATGGGATGGTCGACCATGGCGCTCGCGATGGCCGTCCGGAGCCCGAAGCATCGGGCGAGGTTGGCTGCGACGTTGTACTCTCCCCCGGATACATGCAATTGGTAGCTGTCGGCGACGGAGAAGGGGAGGGTTCCCGGGTCGAGCCTCGTGACGAGGGCTCCGAGGGCGAGGAAGTCCAGGGCACGTGGATCAGCGGAAGCCGGTTTCGGCGTCATTCAAGGCTCCTTCAAGATCAGGTATTCATAGCCGTCGCCTGGCGATGGCATTGCGCATGTCTTCGAGGTGGGACTGACCGCGGTCTCCGAGCTGTTCCATTACCAGGACGTAGAGGCTGTCGATGAGGGCGAGCTGGGCCAGGCGTGCCGACCAGGCTTCGGAGACGCGGGAGACCTTGGGGCTGCGCGTTAAAAAAAGGTAGTCTGAACGGCGGGCGAAGGGGCTTTTCGGCTGGCTCGTGAAGGCCACGATGGTGGAGCCCGAGAGACGTGCCTCGTCCGCCAGGGAGAGGGAATCGGTGTTCGAGCCGGTATGGGAAAAGATCAGCGACAGGGAGCCAGGGCCAGCCTGGGCGGCTGCCATGAGCTGAAGGTGGAAATCGACGGGTGCCAGACAGGGTAGACCTGTGCGGATGAACTTGTGAAAAGCGTCCTGGGCCACCGCGCTCGACCCACCAAGCCCGAGGATGAGGATGCTGGGAGCCTTTGCCATGGCCCGGGCTACCGAGTCGAGAACCGAGCTGTCGAGGCCGGCGAGGGTCGCCTCGAGGGCGGCTATGCTTGTCCGGAAAACCACGGTGGCAGCCGATTTCTCGTCGATGGCCGCCTCGGGGGCCTCGTACCAGGTATCACGTCCGGCGATGGTTTCCGTGGCCAGGGCGATGCGGAACTGCTGGTATCCGCCGTAGCCCAGCTTCCGCACAAAGCGGAAGAGCGTGGATTCAGAGACACCGATGCGCCCGGCTAATTCCTCGATGCTGGGATCCACCGAGTCCGCAGGATTTGCCATGATATGCGAGGCGACCCTCCGCTCCTTGGCGGACCATGATTCGAGACCCTCTCTGATGAGGGAAAGACAGCTCGGTGTTTCCATCTGGTACCTTCTTGACTGTATCATGAAGGAAAATATCAAGCAAGAAAGAAATATTCTTGCCAGCTGTGCCACCCAGTCGGAAGCTGGAGCAACAGGGGGACCCGACCGATTCCCTTATGCTGGCAGCCTCCGCGGGCCCTGGACCGTGGACCCAGCCCGCGTTCCCCTCTGATCCAGCCTCTTTCCGTACGAAATGGACAGCAGTGGAATCGCGGGTTACAGTAGCCCCATGTTTGGACCCCAGCAGCTTGCGGAGGACCTCCGCTTTATCCTCTCCCGGTCTCCCGCTTCTCCGGGGCTCCCTATCCTCGTGGATCTCATCGCGAATCCTGCAGCGGGGGGCTTTACCCGGCCCGCATACGCCAAGCGGCGTTCAGCCGAGCTTGCGACCCTCAGATCCCTTGCAGCAACCCTACCCGCGCGCGACGCAGCCACTACCGTAGGCCTTCATCCGACCGGCCGCGCCGGCCATGCGACCGAGATCGCCCGTCTTATCATCGCCGAGGCCCGTGCCACCGGCTATCCCCCGGCGCTTCGCATCATCATGACGGCAGGGGGCGACGGCACCTCCCTTGAGTCCGTCTCTGCCCTCATGGAGCTTGAGCCGGAAGAGCGGGCTAACTGGCTCGTCCTCCGCCTGCCCCTGGGCACGGGCAATGACGGTTCTGAAGGACGGGATCTTGGTGTAGCTCTCGGCCGCTTTCTCGGGCCCTGCTCAGTGTCCCCAAGGTCGGCCATCCGGGCGATTCCCAATCCCAAGGGAGGGCGCGAGGCCCTCTGGTCCTTCAACATAGCGAGCGTCGGCGTCGATGCCTTTGTCGGCAACCTCACGAACCGTTTCAAGACGAGCTTTCCCGGCGATTCCTACAAGGTGATGCTCGACCTTGCGGCGGTCATCTACGATCTTATCTGGCCCTCGTCTCCGATGCGCATCCTGGCTTCAGGCCCGGCAGGGGAACGAGTCATCGACGGAGACTGCCTCCTTCTGGCCTTCGGCGCATCGGGGAACAGGCAATACGGATCGAACAAGAGGATCCTTCCGGGGTCTGAGAATGTCTGCCTTGTTCCGCGCATGTCGCTATGGGGAAAATTGAAGATTAAAGGGCCGCTCAGCGACGGAGGCCACGCGGCCTTCCCCGAGGTCAAGCTTTTCAGCGCGAGCCGCCTCGTCATCGAATACCCTGCTCCCCTCTTGTTTCAGGTCGATGGAGAGGTCTACCGCTTCGAACCCGCCGACTTCCCCCTCGAGCTGAAATTGGTCGAGGACGCCTATCGCGTTATCGAGCCAGCTTCGAAATAGGCCCGGCTCGAAATAGGGCCTTTAGCTGCGGTGTTTTCTCCATGCTCCCGCGTGACTCTCCGCTCGTATTTCGGTATAAAGAAGTGACCCAAACCAAGGAGGCTGCTGTGGCAAAAGAAACTAGCCTTGTCCTCGACAAGCTCGTCGAGCTCCAGGCGATGACCGAGGAAGAGTGCAAGCGCAAGTACAAGACCAATTCCAAGACCGTGTCGAGGATTCTCAAGGCCCTCCTCCTCGAGGAGCTCCAGGCAGAGGTCGCCGACGAGGAGCCTGAGGAGACCGAGGATGAGGCGCCCGCCAAGGCCCCGAGGGAGCGCAAGCCCCGCAAGGCTCAGGCCGAGGGCGAAGGCCTCTGACCTTCCCCCTTTAGCGTTGTTGA
The DNA here is from genome assembly GCA_903821875.1 of uncultured Spirochaetota bacterium. Taxonomy (GTDB): domain Bacteria; phylum Spirochaetota; class Spirochaetia; order Treponematales; family Rectinemataceae; genus CAIJMU01. The sequence goes on along the minus strand of CAIJMU010000080.1, from coordinate 7,241 downwards.
AGAGAACCGTCCCCGAGGGCCGGTTCTTTTTTATTGAGCGCCGTAGTACCATGCCTGCGATGGAGAAAGCCCTCGATATAGAAGTCCAGATCCCGATTCTCAAGGCGGATCCGCGGATTCTTGCGGCCTATCTCCTGGGCAGCGCCAATGAGGGCAGGATGCGTCCGGACAGCGATGTGGATATCGCACTCATGCCTGAACCCGGTTCAGGCTTTTCTGACCTCGAGCGGCTTGATCTCGGAGCGCGCCTGGGCCTTGCCCTCGGGCGTGATGTCGATCTTGGTGTCGTGGGGCCGGAAAACCTCGTGTACTCGAGGCAGGCTATCCTCTGTGGAAGCAGGATGGTCGCGCACGACAGGGGGAGGGCCGAGCTCCGGGAAGCTACCCTCCTGGGCCTCTACGCACGCTACTGGGACGAGCGGAAAGAGGTAGCCGATAGGCTTCGCACCTGACGATATCGCGCTCGCCAAGGCGGCAATCATCGAGCGCTCGCTCGCTCGGGCCTTCGAGGAATTCGCATCCAATAGTGAACTCAATAATTGGACCCATATCGACGCGCTTACTCTCAATCTCGAGCGAGCCTGTCAGGCGGCCATCGATCTGGCCTTCCATGTCGTGGCGTGCGGGCGTCTTGGCCTGCCCCAATCGAGCTCCGACGCCTTTCGCCTCCTCCTCCGGGCCGGCTTGACAGACGAGCCGACGACCCTCTCCATGATCGCGATGACAGGCTTCAGGAAAGTTGCCGTCCACGAGTACCAGGCCCTGGACCTCGGCGTGCTTCGCGCCATCATGGAAGGGCGCTGGACCTCGCTCATAGACTTCTGCGCCGCCCTGGGATTGCGGGTGGAGGTCGGACGCCTGGGCCTGACCCCCGAGGGACCCTGTCCACTGCGAATCTAGGGCATGCGGATCTTCCAGATCCGGTTGCTGTACTGATAGACATCTGCAACAAAAAGCTCCATGGAGCTGGGCAGGAAGGCAATGCCCCAGGGCCGGTTCATTCCGTTGTGGGACAGGATAGGATCCGTGGGGAACTGGATCGGGGCTGTCTCGATGACGGTAGGCCCCAGGCTGCGGATTGGTCCGACTATCGTCGATACAAGTCCAGCAGGCGTTATCTTCCTGATGCGGCTTCCGCTGCCTGAAGATGTGAGGTCGGACACATAGAGGTTTCCGTCGCTGCCGATTGATATGCCTTGTGGCGCGTAAAATCCAGCCGCGCTGCCCTGACCGTCTGGATAATCTGTCTGGACATTCATGCCTGAGTAGGTTTGCACAGCATTAGTAGTTCCACCGGCGATGGTCGAGACCGTTCCGCTGGAAGTGATTTTCCTGATCAAGCCTCCATCGAGGACATAGAGGTTGCCGCTCGCATCAAAGGCCATCGGACCAGGCTTGGAAAAGCTTGCCTGGAGGGCTGTCCCGTCCGACGTGCCCTTTGTACCAGTACCAGCGAAGGTAGAAACAGTCCCGCTGGCATCGATCTTCCTGATCGTATAGGCCCCCGAGTCGGAGACATAGAGGCAATCGTCAAGCCCGAAGGCCAGCCCGACAGGGGTCGTAAAGTAAGCGCTGAGGCGGGGGCCATCGAGGGCGGGCTTCACAACAGGATAGGAATAATTGATGCCTGCATAGGTACTGACCTGGCCGCCGGTGATAGCCCTGATTTTGTGGTTGCCAGTATCAGCCACATAGAGGGTGCCGTCGGGTCCGAAAGCCAGGCAGCTGGGCTGGTAGAACCAGGCCGTGGTCGCTGCCCCATCGACATCGCCGGAGCTCGTGCTGTAGGTCGGGAGGGAGCCGGCGAAAAGGCTCACGACGCCGCCAAGGGCATCGATTTTTCTGATGCAGTAATTCTGTTCTGTGAAGTAAATATTGCCTGACGCATCGAATGCGATGTATTGGGGTGAGCTCAGCGTGGCCGAGAGCCGCGGACCATTGGTCGTGCCAACCTCGCCGGTTCCGGCGTAGGCTACGATGGGCCCATCCCATTTCGCGTAGACCGTGAGGCTTGCGCTGACTACAGTGTTTGCAGTGAACTGGGTGCCTGCGCCCGACTTGTCGGTGTACCAGCCAGCAAAGGTAAGGCCTGCCTTGATAGGCGCAGTTGGCAGGTTTTTCACTGTCGTATCAGGCAGGGTGACCGAGGCGATCGCAGGCGAGGCCGACGTAGAGTCCGCGGATTGGCTGTCGAAGGTGACCGTGTAGGTGGTGGCGGCTATCGTTCCCTTGGCCTTGACCTTCACGGTGATGGTTGCTGTAGCAGGCTGGGGCTGCGTGGCAGCGGTGGGTTGGGTAACCTGGGCGGTCAGGATCACTGAGGTTTCAGCAACAGCCGGGGTGACGGTAACCGTACCAGTTATGTTATTCGGGCTGGCCACAGCGGTATCGCTCGAGGTCCAGGCCAGGACAGTGCCACGGTCACCCTTGAGAGGAAGCTCGAAGTTTGTCGTAACTGCCTGGGCATTGTCGCTGGGACCGAAGGTGCAGGTATCGGAGGTGATCGCCTCGGCATCCTTGGTGACTGCTTCCTGGGCGGTGATTGGGGGCACTGCCACAGTGATCGGAGTGCCTACCTTCGGTGCTGCTCCCTTTTTCTTGACGGTGGGGGTCAGTGTTACCGGAGTCGAGGTCGTGCCAAGCGGGGTCGAGACGACGGCCTTCCCCGCTGCGTCCACCGTGATGGCCGGATCGCTGCTTGCCCAGCTAACTTCTGTGCCGTAACTCCCTGCGATGGGTAGGGTGAAGGAGCCGGTCAGGGTTGTGGCGGAATCCTTTCCGGAAAGCGGGAGGAGGTCGGGCGTAAAGCCTCCGGCCACGGCATCCACTGCGATAGCCGGATCGCTGATGGCGTGGAGCTTGATAGTAAAGGTCGCGTTTGCAGTCGTCGTTGCCCGGGCAAAGAGGGTAGCTGTCACGGTGAGCGATACTTCCGTCCCTTCCAGAATGGTATCCGGAATAGCCACAAAGACCTTCCCGACTGCACCGACCTGGTCGATCCGGGTGATATACGTGGAGTCGGAGGTCCATGAAAGGGTGACTCCGTTTTTTGAGAGTGGTACCGTGAAGGAGGTCGAGACGGCGTCCTTGGTTCCCGAAGGGAAGCTGAAATCCGCAAAGCTCAGAGCCGCGATGGCCTTGTCGGCTGTCATGACTATATCTCCCGCAGGAGCTGTCGGACAGGCGCAGAGCAGCACCAGGAGTGCGAAAGGCAGCCATACCTTCAATCCCATTTTCTTTGTCATAGACCCGACCTCCTGAAACAGGGAAGCTAGACTTACTATGGGGCATAATCTGCTTGCCCGGTTGAGGGGCATACCCCAATAGTGATTGGGGGAAACCCTCCAATGAATATACGAAAGCCCATGCTCCCCATCAGGATCCAGACCTTCGAGAGGATGCGAAACGACGGCCTTCGTAGCTTCCCTCGCCCGCGACGGGACTGGATCTGCACCTTAGGGCTGTAGTGCAGAGCTTGTGCTAGTGGGGTATGCTTCTGCTATGATCCCTGCTCTGAGTTCGACCCTGTCGCGGCGTCCTGTGCTGGGGTGCCTGCTGGCCCTGGTGACCTTCCTCCTGACCACATGCCAGGACGCATCCGTCGCGCCGTCAGAGCGGCTGCCCGGTACCGTCGACAGTTCCGTTTCGCTTTCCGATTGGATGAGCACTCAGAATCCCGACAGCAGTCTATCCGCCCTGTCCATCCCGGGTACCCACGACACTGCCTCCACCCATGAGCCTTTCGGTGGTACCGCTGCCTGCCAGACCCTTTCCCTGGCCGAACAACTCGCCATCGGCGTCCGGTTCCTCGATATCCGCTGCCGCCATGTGCGCAACAGCTTCACCGTCTATCACGGAGTTGTCGATCAGCACCTGAGCTTCGCGCAGGTGCTGGCTATCTGCCGTCAATTCCTGGCCGATCATCCCGCTGAAGCCATCATCATGTCGATCAAGGAGGAATACGAGGAAGTTGGAAACACGCGCAGCTTCGCGCAGACATTCGACGCCTATGTGGTACAGGATCAGAACCTTTGGTATCTGGATGACGATCTCCCCACACTTCGCCACGTTGCCGGCAAGATCGTCCTCTTCCGTCGCTTTGCTGCCGCCGGCCCCCTGGGCTTGGATGCCTCCTTCTGGCTTGATAACCGCACCTTCACGATCACCGCTACGGCCGCACCCATGCGCGTACAAGACCACTATGTGGTGCCGGACACTGCCGCAAAATGGATCGACATTCGCGCCTTGCTGGAAGAAGCCCGCACGGGAGATCCGCAAATGCTCTTTGTCAATTTCACGAGCGGTTATCGGCCCTCCCTGCTGGGCATTCCTGATATCCCCGTCGTCTCCAACGACGTGCACGATCGTCTGGCCAGGTATTTCAAAGACCAGCCCACTGGCCGCTGGGGCGTTGTCCTACTGGACTTTGCCTATCCCGGCCTTTGCGCTGCCATCATCAGCAGCACTGTGGCGCCGCCGAGAATCCCCTGACAGCTCGGGCGGAAAGAGGCTGTCTTAAGCATCGAGGCTACTATGCCATAGAGGAAAAAACTCAAGAGGAAAAGCCATGACATTTCCTGTTAATTTGCTACATGGGAAACTGAGGCTTGGGGGATATGGAAGATCCGTTGATCCGGGCATCTCACCCTGAAGAGTTGGAAATATCGCAACACCCGATATTTTTCGGTATCGGCGAGCAAAATCTGGAATGTGGCATCAGCGCAGGCAGCGAGAAAAGTACTGAAAGTCATATATCGTGTCGGGGGAAACCCTCAGACAGAGAACTCTGAGGGCTAGCTTCCCACGGGGTCGGCAGCCTCGACCTACCAGGCAGCCAGGAATCTGGTAATTGGGATGATGTGGATCTTCCTGCCCTCTTTGCCGACGAGCCCCTCCTCGTCCCGGGTGACGATGAGTCCTTCTGGCAGGCCCTCCTCCTCCATGGCCTGGAAGAGCGCGGTGGTTTCGCGCTTGCGGGTTTCCTCGTCCTCGAGGGACCAGGCAACCTGGACAAGCTCGACCCCGGAATCGCGGGCGACACGGAAATCAACTTCCAGACCCCTCCGTGTTTTGTAATAATTAAGATTTTCTGTGCGCTTGCGGAGATGGGTGAAGACGAGGTTTCCCAGGAGGTATCCGCGCTTTTCCGAGTACGAGGCATCGCAGGAAGCAGCCATGGCGTGGTCGACCATGTAGATCTTGCGGGGGGTTACGTTCTGTTTGGCGAGGGACAGATCCCGGACCATGAGGGGGAAGAGAATGAAGGCATGCTCGAACCAGTCGATGGCCTCTCCGACGAAATCCTTCTGCACCTTGAAACCGAGACTAGGCAGGTATTCTGTCAGGCGATTGGTTGTGTACAGGTTTGTTACCGTTGCGACAAGTCTTTCCGCGAGCTTGAGGATGGCCCGGGGATGGTCCGCGTCGTGGCGCTCGATGATATCGCGGTATACCATGGTCCGAAGGTACTCCTGATGGGTGGCCACGCGGACGGCTTCGGGAGCCTCGCGTAGCTCGGGAAAGCCCCCACGTTCCCAGTACTCGTCGAAGGCCTTGCGGACAAAGCTTTGATTGATGCTGCCGGGCTTGCGGGCATCGAGATTCCTGAAGCGCAGGTATTCTTCGAAGGAGAAGGGCCAGAGTTCGCTTGTGAGGGCGCGGCCTCGGAGCTGGGTGGCGATCTTTCGTGACAGGAGCCGCGCTGAGGAGCCAGTAAGGTACAGGCGGATGGATTCGCTGCGGAGCATGCGCTCCACGAAAAGCTCCCAGCCGGGGGCTTCCTGGATCTCATCGAGAAAGAAATGGACGGTTTCCGTGCCGCGCTTGTCAGGGTAGAGGCTGTAGCAGGCGCTGGGAATAAGGTCAAAATCGCCCGCGCGGAGCTGCTTGAGCCGGTTGTCCTGGAAGTTGATAAAGACAAGGTTTTCCCTCGCCGTGGTCCGATACAGACAAAGACCTTGCCCGGAGCTTGTAGAGGCACAAGGCTCCTTCGTACTAAAGGCTGGCCAATGCGAGCCTGTCCATCGGCAATAAAATTCTGGAGGCTTTCGAGTTCCATTTCGGCGTCCTTCCTTGCCGATACCATGATAAACGGAATATCAACCACTTTTCATGGTAACCAGGCTTGGATCATCAGCACTTTTGCTTTGACAATATGTGGATAATGTCTTACCATTTTACCATGCAGATTGCCATAGACAAGCTAGGTCGTATTGTGGTGCCTAAACCGATACGGGATCGATATCATCTGCAATCCGGCACAGTACTCGAGCTTGAACCAGAAGCTGATGGTATTCGTCTTTCCATCGTGAAGCCCAAGGATTCGCTTATCACCAAGCAAGGAATCCTCGTGCATCATGGAACTACCGTTGTCGATCTCGACATCGCGGATTTCATCAATCTGGAAAGGGAAATGCGCAATGGAGCATTTTTCGCAGAGCATCCGGAACCGTGAGAGTCCTCTTCGATACCTCTGTAATCGTTCCTGCGCTAGTCGATCAGCTTTCCAGACATCCTTCCTGCTTTGAAACCTATATCTGCTATAGCTCAGGCGACAACAATGGTTTCTGTTCCACCCACTGTCTGGCGGAGTGTTATGCTGTGCTTTCCGCCTTGCCCTTGCCCCGCAGGATCACGACTGAAGAAGCGCGGCAACTCATCAAGGAAAGCGTCCTTGGGCGTCTTGAAATCATATCCCTCGATCAGAACGACTACATCGAGGCCATTGCTGCAGTGGCAAAGCGAGGTTTGGCAAGCGGGATTGTCTATGATGCGCTCCATGTCATGGCTGCCCGAAAAGCTTCATGCAGCAGGATCTACACGCAGAACCTGGACCACTTCCGTCCTCTTTGCCCGCCAGAAATCCTCCTTTCGGCTCCGTGATTTACCGCCTGCCCCATAGGCTATGACCGAGGTTGGCTTAGATCGGATAAAAGCCTCAGCAACGATTCCGACTCTAATTAAAACCATGAAGGGTTTGAAGCACGATAATGACCGGGATGGCAGCATGATGGACTACCCCCACCAGTCGGTCAGCGACCCTCTGGTGGGGGTACGAATTCCGGGATCCCCAAAACTACGGAAGAGTAATGGGTGCCGACAGTACGATTGTTGTATAATCAGTAGTACTAGTCATATACCTGAATCCGTACAAAAAATAAGGAAACCCAAGTTCAATCCAATAGTGTAGAATGAGTTAGGCAAATAACCATTCGCACCAGGAGGGTGAACTTGAGTTTCCT
>CAIJMU010000079.1 GCA_903821875.1 uncultured Spirochaetota bacterium | reverse complement strand
TCCTGATTGTCGGCTTGATGCTCATAGTCCTGCCGATCCTCAACCGCTTCGATCGGAGCCTGGTCCTGGCCGTATCGATACCCGTCCTGGCGCTGGTATTCTGCGCGGGCCTGGGCTACTTCAACTACCAGCTCCACAAGAAGACGAAGGCGAATACACCCTGGCAAGGCAGCATCGCCGCCATGGCACTCATTGCCCTTGCCCTTGTGCTCTCGCTTCTCTAGTCAGGCAGGCGCCAGCTCTCCAGCTTGACCCTTCCTCCGCCCCTCGCCATTCTCATGCAATGCGTTCCCACCACCCCGCCTTCGAAACAGTTACAGAAAACGAGCTTCCTGAGTTCCGCTGCTCGAGCATCCTCCTCAGGCACCGGAAAACCGGCTGCGAGGTCTGGAAGCTCAAGGCCGACGAAGTTGAGAACTCCTTTGCCTTCGTGTTCCGGACCCCCCCCAGCGATGCCACGGGTGTCGCCCACATCGTAGAGCATTCGGTGCTCTGCGGCTCGGAAGCCTACCCGGTAAAGGACGCCTTCCTGGTTCTGTCGAGGCGCAGTCTCGCGACCTTCCTCAATGCCCTGACCTGGCCCGACAAGACAGCCTACCCCGCTGCGAGCGCTGTAAAGGCCGATTTTTTCAACCTCCTTTCGGTGTATGGAGACGCGGTCTTCCACCCCCTCCTCACTCGGCAGACCTTCATGCAGGAGGCCCACCACCTCGAGGTCGATGGCACGGGAGCCCTCATCATCAAGGGGGTGGTCTACAACGAGATGCGGGGGGACTATGCCTCGCAGGACTCGCTGGCGGGCACTGCTTCGTCCACAAAGCTTTTTTCCCCCGGCCATCCCTACTCCATGGACTCAGGTGGCGACCCCGAACGCATACCGGACCTTGACTACGAGGGCTTCAGGCGCTTCTGGGCTGAGCACTATCATCCAGGCAATTGCAGGATCTTCCTCCACGGCGACATCGACCTCGGCGAGGAACTGGCCTTCCTCGAGGAGCGCTTCCTTTCCGGCTTCGACAGCCGGGCCAGCGGGGCCAGCGGGGCCGGCGGCGCTAGCGCCGCCGATGCCGCAGCGGGGCCGGACACGGCAATCCCTGTGCAGGCCCGCTTTGAGGCCCCCCTCCGTATCGACGTGCCCTTCCCTCTGGCAGTGGGGGCCGAGTCATCCTCGCAGGTCGTCGTCAACTGGCTCGGGCCGCAGATCACCGACGAGCTGGAATCCTTCGGGATCGAGCTCCTCGGGGAGATCCTCCTCGGGCACGATGGCGCTCCCCTGGCCCAGGCGCTCCGCGTCTCGGAGCTCGGCGAAGACCTCTCCCCGCAGTGCGGGATCGACACGCAGTACCGCCAGGTCATCCTGTCGGCGGGCCTCCGGGGTACTGCCCCGGAAAGCGAAGCCGCGGTCGAGTCCCTCATAATTGAGACGATCCGGACCTACGTGGACGCGGGCATTCCCGAACAGGCCCGGGAGACGGCCCTCCACTCCATCGCCTTCGCCAACCGCGAAATCCGCCGCGGCTCCTCGACCTTCGGACTCCGCCTCCTGTTCAGGGCGCTCAGGGGCTGGATCCACGGTTCGCCACCCGAGGCGACCCTCTCCTTCGAGCGCGTCCTCGCAGGCGCACGCGCCGCCATGGCCGCCGACTCCACCTGGCTCGAAGGCCTTGCCTACAGGTGGATCATCGATAATCCCCACCGCACGACGGTTACGGTCCACCCCGAGGCGGGCCTCCTCGAACGCCGCGCTGCCGAGACTTCGGCACGCATGGCAGAGCTCGCCACAAGCCTCGGCGAAGCGGGTCTGGCCCGAGTCCGCGCCGAACAGGAGGGCCTGGCAGCCATGCAGTCGGCCACCGAATCCGAGGCGCTCCTGTCAGCCATCCCCATGCTTCGCGTCTCTGACCTGCCCCGGAAGGTCGAGGTCATCCACCGCGAAAGCGGGAGGGTCGCAGGCGTGGCTCTCTCCTCACGGCCGATGTTCACCAATGGCATCGTCTACCTCGAGCTGGCCTTCCCCATCGACAGCCTGCCCCGCGAAGCCCAGGTCTGGATGCCCCTGTTCTCACGCTTTGCCACGAGTGCAGGCATGGAGGGCATGGACTGGGCGAAGGTGGCCGAGGCCCTGGCAGCCTGCTCCGGCGGCTTTTCGGCCTCGCTAGAAGCCAGCAGGCTCGCGGGCGCAGGGGGTCTGACCCCTGGTTTTCCGACGCGGACCTTTATCCTCTTCCGTCTCAAGGCCCTCGCCGAACGCTTCGACGAGGCCCTTGGCCTTGCACTTTCCCTCCTGGCGAAGGCGGATACCAGCGACCACGCACGCGTTGGCGACCTCCTGTCAGAGCTCGGGAACGACATCCTGTCGGCAGTGGTGCCCGCGGGCAACTCCTTTGCTGCGGCCCGCGCCGCTGCCCCCTGGAGCCCCTCGCTCTCCATCGACGAGAGCTGGCGCGGTACGAGCCAGGCAGCCTTCGTGAAGTCACTCCGCTCCACAGCTCAGATTGCCGACATCGCCAGCGCGCTCGAGCTCATCAACAAGGCCGTCTTTGCTCGCCAGGGCCTCTGCGCCAGCCTGACAGCCGATCCAGGACGCATCGATGCCGCACGGGTCGCCCTCGAGGCACGGCTGCCTCTCCTTCCGGCCCTCCTCCCGAGCCTGGCCGCCAGGGCTTATCCTGAGGCTCCCGCCCTCGATCCAAGCGATCGACACGAGGCTTTCACCATCACCTCCGAGGTAGGTTTTGCCGCGGCTACCCTGCGCGGATCCCGCCTCGAAGCGCCGGCCCACGCCCATGAATCGGTCCTCGCCCACATGCTCAACCGGGGCGCCCTCTGGGACGAGATCAGGGTCAAGGGTGGGGCCTATGGAGCCTCGGTCTGGGTGGATGGCCTCGAGGGCGTGGCGAGCTTCTCGACCTACCGCGATCCGGGCCCGGTGGCGAGTCTTTCGGCCTTCAGCCGCGTCCTTGAAGAAGCTGCTAAGGGAGGAGGCATGCGCGCCTCCGTCGAGGCTGTCATAGGGGTCGGAGGGCGCGACTTGAAGCCCCTCCTTCCCGAAGAAAAGTCCCAGGTGGACTTCCGCCGCGAGCTCTTTGGCATTGAGGACTCCGCCCGCCAGGCTAAACGTGATGCCATCCTGGCGACCACGGAAAAAGAACTCCGCGATGCGGCTGGACGCCTCGCTGCCGACTATTCAAGCGCTACCACCGTCTTGATTTCCGGCGAGGCAGATGTACAATTAGCCAAGCAAAGCCGTCCCGAAACCAGTCTGCGGGGAACCTTGCCGTGAAGGAGGCCTCCATGGACGAGCGCGGCCTCGGTCTGCTCCGCCAACTCATGTCGGATATCGAGGGTGCACCCTTTCCCGGCGCAGTTGAAGTGGAGCTGTACACGATCTGGTACGAGCACGCGCAGAGCAGGGCCCAGGAAGTCCTTCAGTACCTCAACAACCTCGATCCGGACTACGGCAAGGAATCCAATGACGCAGAGGGGCTTATTTGAGGCTGGGAGCCTGAGCATGGGCAGAAAACCCACTACTGGGCCCGACAACGAGGTCGGTGCAACAGGTAAGGCGTCGGACACAGAATTGCCTTTTGCCGCGATCGACAGATCCAACACTGCGATATGGGAGCTCACCCTCTCCGATCCCGCCTCTGCCCTCGCCCGCGCGAAAGCCAACCTCGAGATAACCATCCGGATGGACTACCGGAAGGGAATCGCGGAATCACGGCTCAACCTGGGCTGGTGCACCTACTACCTTTCGCACGCAGAGGAAGCCATCGAGCTATTCAGATTGGCCCTCGGCGATTTCGAGACCATCGACGACTCCCTCGGACGCATGAAGGCACACAACGCGCTGGGCGTGTGCCACCATGACCTCGGACGCTACGACATGGCCATGGACCACTACTCGCGGAGCCTCGAGGAAGCGCGTGCCCACGGCAACCTCGTCCGAGAGGCAGTATCGCTCAACAACATAGGCGAGATCTGCCTTGAGCGCGGAGACATCAAGGAGGGACTCGACTGGTTCCTCCGCGCCTACGAGGCCCTCGGTAACACTGCCGATTCCGAGGTCGTCGCCAATGTGCTGGTCAACATAGGCACTTCCTTCCTCAGCCTGGACAACCGGGTCCTCGCGCGGGACTTCGCATCCAAGGCACTGGCGATCACAAAGGCGGCAGGAGACCTCAACCGGGAAGCAGAGGCCGAACTCGTCCTGGGCAGGGTCTCGGTGGCCGAGAACCTGGACGAGGATGCGACGAAGCACTTCACGCGAGTCCTCGAGCTCACCGAGACCCTCAAGAGTGAACGATGGCGGGTCTGGGCCTTCCTCGAGCTCGGAGCCCTCGACATGAAGCGCGGAGACCTCGAGTCAGCCCTCCGGAGCTGCAACGAGGCGGCAGCCGGAGCGGAACGATTCGGTTCCAAGACCCTCCTCCACGAGGTGTCGGGCCGTCTCGCCAGCATCCACGAAGCCTCGGGCAACTGGCGCACTGCCCTCGCCTTCCACCGCAGCTACCTCGGCTACGAGCGGGAGCTACTCGGTGAGGATACGAGCCGCAAGATCAAGAACGTCACGGTACGCTATGAAATGGAAAAGTCCCGGCAGGAAGCCGAGATCTACCGACTCCGCAACATCGAGCTCAAGGAGAAGGGAGAGGCCCTCGAGGAACTCAACCGGCAACTCCTGTCCATCTCGGAAATCGGCCAGGCCATCACCTCGAGCCTCGACCTCGATACCGTGATCTCCACCCTCAGGGCCAGCCTCGAACGCCATATGGATACAGCGGTGTTCGGCATCGCAGTCTACGTCGAGGACGAGGACAGCCTCGACTGGAAGGCATATTTCGAAAAAGGCCGGCGCATACATCGGCCCCTCAAGAAACTCGACCCGGAACGCAACATCGCCGCCTGGTGCATCGCGCAGAGGAAGCCTGCCTTCATCAACGACCTCGAGACCGAGCTCCGCCTCTACATAAGCGGCGAGCCCTCAGGCCATGGCAGGCTGAGCTCATCCCTGATCTTCATTCCCCTCTCGATCGACGATCGCGTCACTGGCCTCATGACCGTGCAGAGCTATGGGAAGGGAGCCTACACCCAGGGACAGCTTACCCTCCTCGAAGCCCTCGGTCCCTACGTTGCCATCGCCATCGAGAACAGCGCCATCCATGACCGGCTCGCCGCCCTCAACCGCACGATCCTCGGGGAAAAGGCAGAACTCGAGATGGCAGCCACCCAGACCTCCCATCTTGCCAACCATGACAGCCTCACGGGCCTTCCCAACCGGCGCCTCCTCTTCGATCTCATCCAGAAATCCATCTCGGAAGCCGCGAAATCCGGAACGAAGATTGGCATCCTTTTCATGGACCTCGACGACTTCAAGCCCATCAACGACCGTTTTGGCCACCTCGCCGGAGACCAGGTCCTCATCCTGGTGGCCGAACGCCTCCGAAGCTGCATGCGCGCCACCGACACGGTTGCCCGTGTCGGCGGAGATGAATTCGTCATCGTATTGAACGCCGTACGTGACGAGGCCGACCTCAGGGGAACCATCGAAAAGCTCGCCGAAGTCGTCGGGCAGCCCATGATCATGGAGGGTTCCGAATGCAGGGTCGGCATTTCAGTCGGCATCGCCCTCTACCCCGACCAGGGAAGCTCCACCGAGGAGCTCCTTGGCGTTGCCGATTCCGCGATGTACGGATCCAAGGAAGGCAAGAAGGCCAGGTTCCGCACCGAGACCGGCAAGGCCAGAGGCAAACAGCTCCGACGTTGACAGGCTTTCCGGCAGCGTGGTACTGTCGCCGTCGTTTCGTTCCTGAAATCGACCTTAGTTACAGAGCTTTTTTCCCACACCGTATGGAAGGAAATCATGGCACCCCAGACAGATAAGCCCAAGGCCGTAAAACCGGCACCCGTCAAGAAATCGGGCTCCGATGGACCCAAGCGCGGGATCAAGAACCCCTTCATCTACGCCGGCACCGTCGTCTTCCTCGTCGTCGTCATCGTAGCCTTCGTTTTCTTTCCGACCAGCACCGGTGCCTCCGGCGGTGGCACCCTGACCTTCGGAAGTTTCGCCGGTAAGCCGATCAGCTATACCCAGGGCTCCTACATGGTCCGCGAAGTCCAGGCCATCAGCGAGGCCAACCCCTCGTCGGATGACTCCGAACTCGGCAACCAGATGAGGAACTACCAGATCTACCGCCAGGCCTTCGAGCTTGCTGCGGTACACGAGGGCATCCTCGACGCGGTCAGGACAGCCGGGCTCGTCATTCCCGACCAGATCATCGATCGCAAGATCCTTACCCTGGGCCAGTTCCAGGAGAACGGGGCCTTCTCGACGAGGCTCTATCGCCAGATGGGCACCTCCCAGCGCCTCGACCTGCGCACCCAGCTCAAGGACGACATCCTGGTGCAGACCTACGCAAATCCCGTCTACAACATCAAGCCCAGCTCCAAGGAGCTCGAATTCCTCGGCTCCATGGCCAAGGATACGCGAACCGTCGAATACGCGCTCTTCCCCCTGTCGAGCTTTCCAGACAGCGAGGTCCTCTCCTGGGCCCAGTCGAACTCCACGCTGTTCAAGCGCCTCAAGCTATCCCGCATCACCATGGCCAAGGAGTCCGAGCTCAAGGCCCTCAGGGCCAAGATCGAGGGCGGACTCGCCTTCGCCGATGCCGCCAAGAAGTCCTCCACGGATTCCTGGGCCACGCAGGGTGGAGACATGGGCCTCCGCTTCTTCCACGAACTGCAGGACGAACTTTCCGTCAAGACCGACGCCGATGCAGTCAGCGCCCTTCAGAAATCTGGCCTCTCCTCCGTCCTAAAGACGAGTTCGGGGGCCTTTGCGCTCTACAAGCTCGAGGACGCGGCCAAGCCAGCTGACTTCGCCGATCCCGCCGTACTTGCTGACGCACGCTCCCGCATCATGGGCATCGAGCACACCAAGGCTGAGGATTGGGCCCTCGCCAAGGCCAAGGCCTTTGCCGCCCTCCCCGCAGCAGACTTCGCCGCCAACGCCCGCAGGGAGAGTGTCGAGGTTAAATCCGTAGGGCCCTTCTCCCTCGACTACGGAAACCTCACCCTCAACCTCTACGGCCAGTCCGCACCACTGTTCACACCCATCCCGACTTCCGGGGCTCCGGAGCTCGCCAGCGCCTCACGCAGCGAAAAGTTCCTGACCGCCGCCTTCGGACTCGCCCCCGGGGCTGTCTCCGAACCGCTGATTCTCGGAGAGAACGTGCTTGTTCTCAAGGTCAAGGAAGCCGTATCCACGCCGGACTCAGGCATGCTCGCCTTCTATTACCCCTACCTGATGCAGCAGAAGATCGATGAGGATGTAAAGGCCAACTTCCTGGCCAGCCCGAAATTCAAGGACGACTTCTCGAAGGTCTATCTCAAGTACTTCACCCCGAAGACCCAAAGTTGACAGGCGGGGCGGTTTCGGGATTTCCATGACCGATTCCCTGCCCCGCATCGTCGAAAGCCCTTTTCAGGCCAATATCCAGTATCGGGGCCGCCTCCTTTATCCGGAGCGCGGCCCTCTTGTTCATGCCCAGCGCCTCGCCCTCGCCTTTGAGCCAGAGCCAGCCCGCCTCCATCTGCTAGCCTCACCAGGACTTTGGTACGGACTGCCCGAACTGCTGGCCTCCCTGCCTGCCGACTGTGCAGTCCTGGCCCTCGAGGCTGATCCCGCCCTCGCAGAGCTTTCGCGCCTCTGCCTGCCCGAAGGCCTTGACGCCAACCCGCGCTTTGCCTTCGTGGAGGGCTTTGACCCGAGCGCCCTCGTGGAAGCTGCCCGCAGGCTCGGCCGCTTCAGGAGGGTCCGGCTGGTCCGGCTTTCGGGGGGGGCCGCCTTTTCGCCCGGCGCCTACGAAAAGGCCGAGGCCCTCCTCAACGAGGACTTTTCAGCCTTCTGGAAGAACCGTGTCTCCCTCATGGCCATGGGACGGCTCTGGGTGCGCAACATCTTCAGGAACCTCGCTCGCCTCGACGAGATGGCGCCTGAGCCTCTGCCGCGCTTTCGGAAGCCTGTCCTTCTCTGCGGCGCCGGACCCAGCCTCGAGCTCGTCCTTCCCCTCCTCCACCGCTGCCGCGGGCAGCTTGACCTGGTAGCCGTCGATACCGCAGTAGGCCCCCTCGTCCAGGCTGGCTACCTGCCCGACCTTGTGGTCTGCCTCGAGGCCCAGATATGGAACCTCCGGGACTTCCTTCCCCTCAATGGAGTCGCCCTCCCCATTCTGGCAGACCTCTCTTCCCATCCAGCGAGCTTCAAGGCAGCTGGGGGGAGGACCCATCTCAGCCTCACCGCCATCGAGGAGGGCCCCTTCCTGCGAAGGCTCGGGGCCCTCGCCCTCCCCTTCCTCAGCCTCCCCCCCCTGGGCTCTGTCGGCGTCCATGCCTTCGAGGTTGCGCTCAGACTAGCTGAAGCTCCGATCCTCCTTGCAGGCCTCGACTTCGCCTGGCCTGTCGGCAAGAGCCACGCGCGGGGAGCCCCCGCCCTGATGGCGGCCGAATTCAGGCGGATTAGGCTTTCCGGCGAGGCAGACTTCGCCGGCAGCTTCAGGCCCGAAGCGAGAAAGACCCCCTCGGGCTGGTTCAGCGATCATGTCCTGTCCCGCTATGCAGCACTCGCAGCTGAACTGGCGGCGGCCAGGAAGGCTCTGGCCCCAGGACAGCTCTTTGACCTCCGTGGCCCCGGAGGCCTCGACCTTGGCCTGCGGCGGCTTTCACCCGAGGATGCCCTGGCCCTGGTCCAGTCTTTCCCCCCGCTGCCTGCGAGTCCCCTGCCCCCGGCAACCCCGCCGCAGCTCGAAGATCTACAATCCAGCAACCCCTCGCCCCACTCCGTCGGCCGGGCCTTTCTCGAGTCGGAGCTGCGTGAACTCGTCGCCCTTGAATCCATCCTCAGAGGCAGCTCCCCCCATCCCGGAAGTACAGCGCTGGGTGGACTCATTGCCGAGCGCGACTATCTCCTGTGGACCCAACCCGACGCACATCGCCTCGGGGAACTCCCCCAGGACCTCCTCAACCGCATCCTGGTCGAGGTAGCCTACTGGAGCGGTCTTCTCGGCGAACTGCTTCGCGACTGAACTTGTGGGTCAGTATCAAGTTGCGCGAAATGCCTCTTCACATTTGCTCAATCTGATGTATGCTTTTAGGATCACACCTTAGAGGATATCAATGAAAAGCGAAGATCCGGACAAGCCACTCCCGACCATACTTGTGGTCGACGACCAGCAGCAGAACCTGGTCATCATGGGCGACCTCCTGATGGGTGACTACATGGTCAAGATCGCCACCCGCGGAGAGACGGCACTCCGCATAGCACGTTCCGACCGACAGCCAGACCTCATACTCCTCGACATCATGATGCCGGTCATGGACGGCTACGAGGTCTGCCGCCAGCTCAAGGCAGATCCGGCAACCAGGAACATTCCAGTCATCTTCCTGACCGCGAGGATCGACGAGGAGGACGAGAGGAAGGGGCTCTCCCTCGGGGCTGTGGACTACATCACCAAGCCGATCAATCCCCT
>CAIJMU010000078.1 GCA_903821875.1 uncultured Spirochaetota bacterium | reverse complement strand
GCGTGCTCCCTTACAAGGTCGAGCAGGAGGCTTCCCCGAGCGGGATGACAGCTCTGGGTGGGCTGCCTGCCTACCTCGACCTTGCGAAGATCCTGAACCTGGCCGAGAGCGTGGCTGAGCACGTGAAGGCCCGCAACAACAAGCAGGGCTGGGTGGACGCGGAGATGGTGATTTCGTTGGTGCTGATGCAACTGGCGGGAGGCGACTGCGTGGACGACATTGACCGACTACAGAGTGACGATGGGTTCTGCCGCATCCTGCAGGCAGTCCAGATCGAGTTGCTCGACCTGCCGCGCGCTGAACGTCGGCAGATACAACTACGCTGGCGAAAGGAGAAGCGACGCGCGGTTCCATCTCCGTCCTCGGTGTTCCGTTTCCTCAATGAGTTCAAAGTGGATGAGAGCAAACGAGTGGCACGGAAGGCCTGGATCCCCGAAACCCCCGATGCCCTGCGCGGATTGCGCCTCGTCAATTGTGACCTGATTGGGGCCATCCATGCGCGCGACCCTCAAGTTCAAGCCACCATCGACATAGACGCCACCCTCAAGTTCGTGTTCAAGGAGAACGCGCTCTTCAGCTACAAGGGCCCCAAGGCGTACCAACCCCTCAACGTATACTGGGATGAACTCGGCGTAGTGCTTCATTCGGAGTTCCGCGACGGGAACGTTCCCGCGGGCTATCAGATGGACCGCGTCCTGGCCGAGGGGCTGGATTACCTGCCGAACACTGTGAAGAAGGTATCCGTTCGCTCGGACAGCGCAGGCTACAACTGGGACTTCATCTGGTACATGGCAAAAGGAAAGCACCCGCGGTTGGGCGTCATCGACTTCAGCGTGAGCGTGGACGTGACCCCGCAGTTCCGCAAGGAAGTGGCGAAGCTCGACGAGGAGGCCTGGAAGGACGTCTTCCACCTGGTCCGGCGAGGCAAGAAGAAGGTGATGGAGAAGAGCGGCCACCAATATGCAGAGGTCTGCTATGTTCCCGATGAGCTCGCCTACTCCAAGAACAATCCCACACTGCGTTACGTCGCCATCCGACAGCTCATCAAGGATGAAAGGCTTCAGCAGGAGGACCTCGAGCAACCGGAGCTTCCGTTCCCTGTCATGAGCTTTCCCAAAGGGCGATACAAGCTGCATGGCATTGTGACCAACCGCCTCGAGATGCCGGCCAACGACCTGATCATCTGGCACTGGGCCCGCTGCGGCAAGAGCGAGGAGGCGCACGCGGTCATGAAGGAGGACCTGGCTGGTGGCCACATGCCCTCAGGAAGGATCGGACAGAACGCGGCGTGGTGGGCCATCATGCTGCTGGCCTTCAACCTGAACTCTGCCATGAAGCGACTTGTCCTGGGAGGCACCTGGACGAATCTGCGGCTGAAGGCCCTCCGATTCAGGTTCATCGGCCTCGCCGGACGTGTCATCGAGCACGGTCGGCAGATCATCATCCGCCTGGCTTCGGGACACCCAGCCTTCGAGGTGTTCCGACGGGCAAGAGAGAGGATTCAGATGCTCGCTCATGTGACCTGAGGTCCACCGCCGTCACAGACAGGCCAGGCCACACCGATCCCCACTGCCGATCTCGTGCCAACACGGATCACGCGGTTGACGGGGTGGGCGAGAGCTTGCCCTGTGGCAGCCGGTGAAGGCGTCAGGAAGTGCCCAGGTGGCCGCAACAGGTGACTCTCACCCCAGCGCCGGCGGCTCCGCCCCCCCTCAAGGGCAGGCGAGAGGCGTAGAATGGTCGGACGCTCTGCCCGCGGCGCGGAGGTGGTGGATCCGGG
>CAIJMU010000077.1 GCA_903821875.1 uncultured Spirochaetota bacterium | reverse complement strand
CTTGATTTGAGGCTCGCTACCTCGAGGCAAGCGGGAAGAGTGAATTATACAAAGGCTATCTCTGCATGATTCCAGGCGAGATGCTTGCTAGCATTTATGACCGTTTCGGGAGCCGCCTTCTAGAAGGCAATGTTCGATCCTTCTTGAGCGTCAAGGGCAATGTCAACAAGGGTATCCGCACGACCATCCTCAACCATCCCGAGATGTTTTTTGCCTATAACAATGGCATCTCAGTGACCGCCGAGGAGATCGTCATGGACAAGGATTCCCGACTGATCCTTTCTGCCAAGAACCTCCAGATCGTGAACGGGGGACAGACCACGGCTTCCTTGGCTACGGCGAAACGAAAGGACAAGGCTTCCTTGGGGGAAGTCTTTGTTCAGATGAAGCTTTCTGTCCTGCCTCCTGAAACGGCGGAAGGCATGATCCCCTACATCGCCCGATACGCCAACAGTCAAAACAAGATCAATGAGGCGGACTTCTTTTCAAACCATCCTTTCCATGTCCGCTTGGAGGAATTCTCGCGTCGGCTTTTCGCACCAGCCTACGGCGGTGCCCAGCACCAGACGCACTGGTTCTACGAGCGGGCGAGGGGCCAGTACGTAAACGAGCAGTCGAGACTGACACCGACTGATAAGAAGAAGTTCCTTTTGGTCAACCCGCGCAATCAGGTGATTACGAAAACAGACATTGCGAAGTTCGAAAACACATGGCGTCGCCTTCCGCACAAGGTCAGCCTTGGAAGCCAGAAAAATTTCAGGGATTTCGCAGCGCATATCGAAAAAGCTTGGGAGCAGGACCCTACACAATTCCATGAGGAGTACTACCGGACCCTTGTCGCCATCGCGATCCTTTTCCGATCCACAGAGCGCCTTGTCGGCGAACAGGCATGGTACCAGAGTGGGTACCGAGCCAATATCGTGACCTATGCGCTTGCCAAGCTCAGCGACATGATTGAATCCGAGGCTCCGGGTTGGTCGGTCGACTATCGTCGGATTTGGGATCGCCAGACTCTCCCTGAGGAACTCATAGAGCAGTTAGCACTGATTGCCGTGGAGGTGATGGGAGTCCTGACGGCGGAGGACCGCAGGAAGGAAAACGTCACCGAGTGGGCAAAAATGATCTTTTGCTGGGACCGCGTACGCGAGCTTCCCTTGAAGTTGCTTGAAAAAACAACTGCCAAGCTCGTCACAGTGGCGAGCCTCCAGGAATCCAAGACCGAAGCGAAGAAACAACGGAAAGAGGATGACAAGATCGCCATACAAGCCGAGATCTGCAACATGGGTGGGGCAAAGTGGACGAGGATACTCCAATGGGCCATGGCCAAGCACCTCCTTACCGAAGAGCATCAGAGTTTCCTTGCCGTCGCCGCTAGTATCCCTCGGAAGGTGCCTTCAGAGAAGCAGGCACTTGTCATCTGGGAAATCAAGAACAAGCTTGCCGAAGAAGGTTGCCCGGAGCTGAATTAGAAGGAGAGAGGGATAGCGAGTATTCCGTAACCTGTGCGCGGGGATCGGCATGCCAGCTGCGGCCAAGTCAGAGCGGCTCTTCCGTGAATGCATGATAGAGCGCTCCTAGATTGGCCGCCTTGATCCGGAACTGGCTACGCGCCTTGACCTTGGAATGGTCAGTACTCGCATCGCTGACCTTGCTTGCCGGATCAAGGTAGATGTATCCGCTGAGAAAGGCAGTCATGAAATTCTCGAAAGAGGTTCCCTCACCAAGCCAAGCCGGACCCAAGAAAGAGTATCCGACCTTCCCCGCCACCTCCTGTTTCTCATTGCGTAGATATGCTGCCCTAGCGTGTTTCCTTGCCCAATGCCTGATGAGTCGCCTGAATGTCCATAGCGCCGCGACTTCTCCGTCGTCTGTTTTCAGCGCCAGTCCTCCATCAAGATCGATGAATTTCCCGCGTTCCGCCGCATAACCAATTGCCGTCAAGGTGAGACCGGTTGTCGCATTTTTCGAATCTGCCTTATGGCAACCAGTGAAGTAGATGACATCATTGCCGGCGTCATGGCCAAATCTCCGGACAAAAGCTTCCGCGCCTTGCTCGAAATAGAAACCGGAGTCAGGCTCAGGGGTCATGAGGGTAAGGACATTCCCGGAAAAGGATTTCAGCTCCCATCCCTGAAAGTCAGGCTCCGCCAAGCCATTGGGAATGATTCCGAACTGCGCCTCAAGGACATATCCGCCTGCATTTCTAGCTCGGTACTCCACGATAGTGCCCTCGGAGTTCAACCGTTGCGATGGAATCCAGCCAGCCTTCGCCACTGCGACAAGCCGATCAAGGAGTTCCCTCCTTGGATTTCCACTCTCAAATGGAAGGTCGACAAGGACACCCTTTTTGATATGAAGATCTGGAAAGTCATCCACGATCGAGGCGGCGACCGCCGAGTCAGGCAAGACGAGATAGCCGATGATGTGGCCAAGGGGAGTCACTCCAAGAATGAGGTAGCGGCCATCCGTGCCGGTCCTCTGGTCCCCGGGGACTGCTTGCATATGTTCCGAAGGCGCACAAGCGCAGCCACTCAAGAATCCCGATAGCCTGACTTCGGGGTACTGAGGATAAAGTATCAGCTTGGTGTTTGGTGCGGGTTCTGTGGTCCAGGAATCGGTCATCCACGAGAAATTGACTGGAGCTTTTTCAATTACCTGCTTCTCTGTGCTGCAGTTGACAATCTTGCCGAAAGGTAAAAGCTGCAGCGCGGCAAAGCCTTTTCCCAAATAGATCTGGTTCTTCGAGTTATCGTTTTCTCGCAGCGCTTTCATGTGCGCCCGTGTGGCACCATTGCCTTTCAAAGCCAAAACAATCTCGCGGTAGTGTGCTATCCCCATGAACTCTTATCGGCTGAAATTTCCCTTTCTTTTCTCCTTGCGGATGGGGAATATTTCGTGCATATTGTCTTCAGTAATTCCCCAAGGTGGCACTATGGCAGATATCGCTCAGCCTGACA
This sequence comes from uncultured Spirochaetota bacterium, assembly GCA_903821875.1. Lineage (GTDB taxonomy): Bacteria > Spirochaetota > Spirochaetia > Treponematales > Rectinemataceae > CAIJMU01. The sequence goes on along the minus strand of CAIJMU010000077.1, from coordinate 55,007 downwards.
TAAACACAATCCTTACCCAAGCGCTTCGATTTAATTCATTGTCAGAGCTGGCAAAGAAGCTTGGAGTCAATGTGACCACCGTTCGGAGATGGAGAGGTGGGAAAAGTGAGCCGAAGCCTTACACGGCTCCAGCCCTCCACGCCATCATCCGCGAGTCAATCCAGCACCAGGCCAGTCGGAGCGATTTCAGGTTCATCGACTTGTTCGCAGGCATAGGCGGGCTTCGAACCGCATTTGAATCAATAGGGGGGCACTGCGTATTCACTTCTGAGTGGGATGGCTATGCCCAGAAGACCTACGAAGTAAATTTCCCTGACGAAGCCGCCATCCAGGGAGATATCACCAGGATCGATGCTGCAGCCATCCCCGATCATGACGTCCTCGTGGCGGGCTTTCCTTGCCAGCCCTTTTCAATCGCCGGTGTCTCGAAAAAAAACGCGCTCGGGCGGGCTCATGGCTTTGCGGACAAGATACAAGGAACGCTCTTTTTTGATGTCGCGCGAATCATCGCTGAAAAACGGCCACGCGCTTTTCTCCTGGAAAACGTCAAGAACCTGCAGTCTCACGACAAGGGCAACACATTCAAGGTAATCATGAGCACCTTGGCTGATGAGCTAGGGTATTCGGTGCAATACCGTGTCCTTGATGCGCAACTCTGGTTGCCGCAGCACAGGGAGCGAATTGTCATCATTGGCTTCCGCGATCCGGTACTGTTCGATTTTGATAGCTTCTCCGCGCCTGTAGGCGAACGGATGGTTCTCGGAGATATCCTTCACTGCGCCGATGGCTCGGAGCCTTTTCTCCAACACGACGGCAATAAGTACTTCGATCACGCCCAAAACCGTGTCCAGGATAAATACACGCTTACCGACAAGCTCTGGGCCTATCTTCAGTCCTATGCCGAAAAGCATCGTTCGCTAGGGAACGGTTTCGGCTTCGGCCTTGTTACCGAGGAATCTGTCTCCCGCACCCTCTCTGCACGCTACTATAAGGATGGTTCCGAGATTCTAATTGCTCAGACCGCAAAGGGCAAGGAAATCAACCCCCGCCGCCTTACCCCCCGCGAATGCGCCCGCCTCATGGGTTTCCCCGATAGCTTCATCATCCCAGTTTCCGACACGCGGGCCTACAAGCAGTTCGGGAACTCGGTGGCGGTGCCGGTTTTTGAGGCGGTTGCGAAATTCATGAAGCCGCTCATTCCTCTCGCCTGACAGCCTTCTGCGCCTCATGATCCTTCCATGGACACCGTAACCCCCTCCACCCGCAGCCGTATGATGGCTTCTATCCATGGTAAGGATACCAGGCCCGAGCTCCTCATACGCAAGGCGCTCTTCGCGCGCGGCTTCAGGTTCCGGGTGAACTGCAAGGACCTCCCCGGACGCCCCGACCTCAAGCTCACGAAGCACGGGGCTGTGATCCTGGTGCACGGCTGCTTCTGGCATGGGCACAATTGCCGCTATTTCAGGTTGCCTTCCAGCAATGTCGGTTTCTGGGAGGACAAGATCCGGAAGAACCGCGAGCGCGACCTCCGCGATGTCCAGGCCCTCCGCGTGGCCGGGTGGCGTGTCTGCATTGTCTGGGAGTGCGCAACCAGGCTGGTCTCGCCGGGAACAGCCGTTTCTGGCCTTGCCAGCCGGATTTCCCGATGGATCGAAGGCCGTAGTACTTTCGTGGAGTTCTTTGATGCCGCTGCAATGGATGGGCGCTCGAGGCCGTCGGTAAGGTCAGCGAAAAGCCAGGTAGGGACGAATGGCACTATGACTGGATTTGCTGCGGAGCGCTCCCCGCCCTATGGCGCTACGGTCGCCAATCACGCGTCTCCGTGACGTTCTTCAGCGCTGATGGACGTGGACCCAAGCCAGAACCCTGCCGATTAAGCGCACAGCTTGTGCGTCGAGTGGCTCAATCTTGTCAGGATAGCGCTCGTTCTCGGACATGATGTGGATATTCCGGGCGATCCGATCGAAGTAGATACGCTTTACCAGCAGAAGCATATCGACCTGGATGACGTAAATCCCATCCTCCTCCACGAGCCCAGGCTGGAAGACAACCATGTCTCCGCCAAACAGCCCTAACCCGGTCATTGCGTCGCCGCGAATCTCAAGGGCCCTAGCTTCCGCTGGCAAGGCCCCACGGAGCAGCTTCCTCATGAAAGGAAGGCTTCCTATCACCTTAAGGCTGCCGGGTACATCTAGTTCCGTCCCCGGGACCACCTTGTGATCGAGAATCGGTATAGCTATCGCTTCACTGTTGGGAGAGTAATCCTGCACGGGAATGACGAAGGTGTGGAGGGCTTTGCCGGCAAGGATGGCGTCGAGGGAGAGATTGAGTGAATCGGCGATGACCTTCGCCTGGTCCAGACGGGGAAGCCGGTTCTTGGAGATCCAGCCTTTTATTGTGTCATAGGAGATACCGGATTTAGCCGCCACCCACTCTTGGGTTGTGCCTTGGGCCTTTATCTCGTCTCGAATTACGTCCCAAAAGTTCATCCTTCGATTATAACTTACAAAAAGATGCCATATGGATATATTATTCCTTGCAAGGATTCCATATGAAGCTTATAATGGATATCCAATAGCTTTGGGCTACAAAAAGGGAGGAGTCACATGAAGACTGCGGCATATACGCTCGCAAAAGTACAAACATTCGAAGGACATTCTGGCATAGGCCTCGCTGCTGATCTGCTGGCCAATGGGGTCAATATTGCCCACGTAGTCGATCAAGCAGACGGTGCCTGCTATAGCTATTTGTGGTTCGACCGTGAGGCTGAACAGCAGTTCATCGAATATGCCAAGAGTCTCGGCAAGGATTCCTGCGAGCCTTGGGACGAACTCATCAGCATGCTTTTTGATATCACTGAATTGTATCGACCGCCGAAGTCGGCGAAGACCGGAAAACAGAGTACAAGAGAAATCAAGGTAGTATTAGCCACAAGGAGGGCGGAACAAGATGAGCTACTTAAATATTATTCCGGGCAGCAGCACTAAGCTGGTACTTTGAACCTAGGCGGTTGCGATAGCATCGCACAGGCGAGGCACATGGCTCAGGAAACGGGGACTTAACTCCGACCACCCCCTGTGGGTGCAGGAGTTGACCAGCATTCTGAATGACAAAGAAACCAACCTCAAGCCGATGTCACCGAACTTAGCCGCAAACATCGACTTCTCGGAAAGTAAGGGACTCCCTGCCAAAGGAGCGCTAGACTGATTACTGTTTCTTGGTGGGCAAGACAACCGACAATCACTCATCCCCAACAATCAAAGCCCTTATATTCCCCAGTACTTGTTCGAATGCTTCGGTGTCGCACTTTTCGATATAGCCGATATCCCGTACCGTCCAATCAAGGCTTTTTACCTGGTCGGAAAGGACCGATCCCTTGACTTTCTTTCCCTCAATCCTTACCTCGAAGGGATATCCCTTTTCTGTACTGGTTATCGGGCACACCAGAGCCAGATGGACTTTCTTGTTATACGCCCTTGGGGAGAGGATGAGCGCGGGCCGCTTTCCCCTCTGTTCATGTCCAGCCTGGGGCGTGAAATTGAGCCATACCAGGTCTCCCCGATCGGGAACGTATTCCTTCTTCACCATGCTTCATTCCCGACCGGAGTTCCCGTGTCTGTCTCAGCATGGATATTGTCTTTGGTGACTCTTGAGAGCAGCTCTTTCAGATCGGTCTTCCTGACTGGAATAATGACTATCCGATTATCCTCTTGCCGGATTTCCACATGCGATCCCTCTTTCAGGTCAAGATCCTTGGCCAAAAGCCCAGGAATCCTCAGTCCAAGGCTATTGCCCCACTTCCTCATCACGGCTTCCATCGCTGCCTCCAGATGGAGTATACTCTATGTATATACAGGGTTCAAGTCTTGCCTGCCCGGACTCCCAGGCAGGCTTAGTGACATGATGATCGCCGGCTTCGCCGCCTGGCATCATGATCGATCATTTCGTCCGACAGGTGACCGAGGTAGTCCGTCAACATGGACTTCGGAATGCTGACGAGTTCATCGCAGTGGATCGAGCTGTCGTGTTTCAGCCCCTCCGAAACCCCGACCTCGACCTGCGTAGACAGGTCATGTAGGCAAGGACATCCATCGCCTCGCTGTTGAGCACCACACTATGTGCGTCCAGTATGGAAGGGTGAGACAGCGATATCTATCTCCTGGGCAGGCCCGAAGGGTCTTATCCCGCCTGAGTTTCCTTCCTGTTCGGAGGCTCGGTCCCCATCATCGTCTTCAGGCTGGCATATCCCCAGATCGCCTTTGGCTGCTCGCCCCTGGCTTTCGAGCCCTCACTTCCCCTTCTGCTCCTGGATCATTGCGAGGATCTGGGCCACATCGGGGGCCTGGGGCCAGACTTCGAGGTACTTCTGGAAGGCCTTGACTGCTTCGGCCGGCCGCTTCAGGTCGTAGGCGAGGACTATCCCGCTGTTGCGGTTGGCGTTCGGATGCCTGGGATTGACGGCGAGACCCTTCTGGTACTCCGCGAGGGCCCGCTCCGACTGGCCGACGCTGCGATAGCAGGTGCCCATGTCGGTGCGGACATCGACATTGGAGGGGTCAAGGTCGAGGGCCCCCTGGTAGGCGATGATCGCTTCGGCAAAGCGCTGGGCATCCATGGCGGCGTTGCCGGCATCGATAAGAGCTTCCTTGGTGGCTGCTGTCGCCGAGAGGGAGGGCAGTGATTGTGGCGCTGCGGGCGAGGAGGCGCCTCCAGTAGAAGCGGCGACTCCAGTAGCGGCGGCCGGAGTGACCAGGGGCTGGCTCTGACTGCGGCTACAGGCGACAGCAAACGTGAGACACAGCAAAGCGGCAGCGAGGGGAACAAAGCATTTCATGGAAGGATCCTCCGTGGGCGGGACTCCTGGGTCCCGATTCCCCGCATCATCCCGGATTTTGCTGGATTTTCCAAGAGAGGGACTGCAGGGCCAGCTCTGTCGGGGTCCACCTCCGGCAGCGCCTCTTCGAGTCATTCCAGCCCCATCCATGAAATCCTTGGGATTCCTCCCCCCTTGCCGCAACCTTGAGACTGACAAAATGTCGAAGTGTGTAATGTTGTCTGCTTTCAAGGAGCGGTGATGAAGAATCATGCACTTAAGGGGCTCGCCATCGGCGACCTTTTCGCCAGGGTCCCCATCGTGCAGGGTGGCATGGGCATCGGCATTTCCCTGTCCGGACTTGCCGCTGCCACAGCCAATGCCGGCGGAATCGGTGTCATCGCGGCAGCAGGTGTCGGGCTCTTCGAGCCGGACGGCTTCACCGACTTCCTCGGGGCGAGCATCCGCGGCCTCCGCCGCGAGATACGCCGGGCCCGCGAGCTTTCAACGGGTATCATTGGCGTCAATATCATGGTCGCCCTCCGGAACTTCACCGACCTGGTGAAGACGGCGGTGGAGGAGGGCGTCGACATCATCTTCTCCGGCGCTGGACTCCCCATGAACCTTCCCGAATTCACCAAGGGCACGCATACCAAGGCAGTACCAATTGTTTCTTCAGGCCGGGCTGCGGCCCTTATCGCCAAGCGCTGGCTCGACAAGTACGGCGTGCTCCCGGACGCCTTCGTCGTGGAGGGCCCGAAGGCCGGCGGCCACCTCGGCTACAGGGCACAGGACCTTGCCGACCCGGCCTTCAGCCTCGAGAAAATAGTCCCCGAAGTCGTCGCGGCCGTGAAGCCCTTCGAGGAAAAGGCCGGTCATCCCATCCCCGTGATCGCGGGTGGCGGGATCTACACCGGCGGGGACATCCGCCAATTCCTCGAACTCGGCGCATCAGGAGTGCAGATGGCTACCCGTTTTGTGGCAACCGACGAGTGCGACGCGTCAGCCGCCTTCAAGGAAGCCTTCGTGAAAGCCAAGGAGGAGGACCTTGCCATCATCACGAGCCCTGTGGGAATGCCCGGCCGCGCGATCCGCAACGGCTTCATCAAAGAGGTCGAGGCTGGCAAAAAGCAGCCCTTCTCCTGCCCCTACCACTGCATCGTTACCTGCGACTACGAGAAGGCCCCCTACTGCATTTCGCTCGCCCTCATCAATGCGCAGAAGGGCCGGCTCGAACACGGCTTTGCCTTCGCTGGCGCCAACGTGGGCAGGGTTGACCACATCGTTCCGGTCCAGACCCTCGTGGACGAACTGGTCGGGGAGTACGAGAAAAGCGGGGACTAGCAGGCGATACCTTTGCCGCCAGGCTGGGCCCGCCCCTCAGCCCCCGAGAAAGGTCCCTTCGTCCAGCTGCCTGAAGGCCAGCTCGATCTCCGCCTGGGTATTCATCACAATTGGTCCGTGCCAGGCCACCGGTTCGCCCAGGCCCATCCCTGCGCAGAGGAGGAGGCGGAAGGGCACTGAGCCCGTGGCGCGCAGCCGCACTGAATCGCCGCTGCCGAGGAAGACGATGCTCGAGTCTCCCACGACAGGACCTTCCCCGATGCGTCCCTCTCCTCCAAAGACGTAGACGAAGGCCGACTTGCCGGGCTCCACGCGGTGGCGCAGGTCCGCCCCCGGCGCGAGCTCGAGGTCGAGGTAGTCGGGGTTCGTTACGATCCCCTCGACCGGGCCGGTGAGACCATCGAAGGCGCCGGCGATGACACGCACCCGGCTGCCATCGGCCAGCACGCGTTCGGGAATCGCCGATGCGGCGATGTCCTGGTAGCGCGGCCCCATCATCTTGTCGCGGGCGGGCAGGTTGGCCCAGAGCTGGAAGCCCCCCATGCGGCCCCCTTCCGAGCCCACGGGCATCTCCTGGTGGATGATGCCCCGTCCCGCGGTCATCCACTGGACGTCACCAGTACCAATTACTCCCTTGTTTCCAAGGCTGTCCTGGTGCTCGACCTGTCCTGCGAGCATGTAGGTGATCGTCTCGATGCCACGGTGCGGGTGCCAGGGGAAGCCCCGCTGGTAGTCGGCGGGCCTGTCACCCCGGAAGTCGTCGAGCATGAGAAAGGGGTCGACACGCTCGCTGTCCCCGTGTCCGAAGGCGCGCCTGAGCCGGACGCCCGCGCCTTCCATGGTCGGCTGGCTCTTTCGTATGAGTGCTGGTTCTCTGTCCATTGGGGAAACGTACGAAAAGCGGCCTCCTCCGGCAAGGAGGAGGGTCGGAATACGAGCCTCAGAGGGCCTTTTCCACCGAAAAGGCTATCGCCTTGAGGTGGCTCTGGTTGATGGAAAAGGACACAAAGTAGATTCCCGGCCGATGGAAGCTGACGCCGTTCAGTGTAAGCACGATGTTGGAGGCTCCCATGAAGCTGTGGCGCTCGCCGATCTGGAAGGCTCCCTTCATCTCGGGGACGAGGTCCTTGCCCTCCTCATCGCGGATGCCGAAGCTGAACTCCTGCTTTCCCGCTTCGCCCTGGTCGAAGGCTACCCGTGCGGCAATGGAAAAAGTGCTCATGTTGTGGGAGAAGTCGGCGACGCGGAGGGTGTCGAAGGTGCCGGTGATGCACATCTTCCCATTGAAGTCCTCGGCGAAATCGCAGAGCGTCAGTATCTGGACATCCATGCAGGCAATGATAGCGGCCCGGGACCGGCTCGTCCATCCTTCCCTTGTCCGGCCGGGGCCGCGCCGTGTATCCTTCGGGGCGATGAAAGAGTTGGAAAACCCCAGGGCAGGCGGCGGCGACCAGGGCCTTCCCTCACGCGCTGAGGCCCTTGCCCTCGTGGAGGGCTGGCTTTCGGGCATAGAGGGGAACAGCGGCTGGGGTGGTCCCCGCGTAGGGAGTTCCGGTTCCGGCTCTTCCTCCGGGGCCTCCGACTGGGTCGCTCCCGCGAGCGCAGGCCCGCACGACAAGCTGGACCTCCTCTCCGACGCCCAGGCGGTCGCATCCTGCGCACGCTGCAGGCTTGGCTCGGGCAGGCTCCACGCCGCCTATGGCGAGGGCGTTCCACGGCCCCTGGTCCTGGTTGTCGGCGAGGGACCCGGGTCCGAGGAAGACACTCTGGGCAGGCCCTTCGTCGGTCCGGCCGGCCAGCTCCTCGACAGGATGCTCACTTCCATCGGCCTGTCACGTGATACCAATTGCTACATTACCAACATCGTGAAGTGCAGGCCGCCGGGAAACCGCGATCCGGCGACGGACGAGAGGGAGGCCTGCCTGCCCTGGCTCGAGCGGCAGATCGATGTCCTGATGCCTGCCTTCATCCTGGCCCTGGGCAGGGTCGCGGCGGGGACCCTCCTGGGCAGCGAGGAGGGCATCGGCAGGCTGCGGGGCAAGTGGTTCGAGCGCAGGGGTATCCCCCTCCTGGCGACCTACCACCCAAGCGCCCTCCTCCACGACGAGTCCCTGAAGAGGCCAGCCTGGGAGGACCTCAAGGCCCTCAAGTTCCGCCTCGACGACGCATTTCCGCCGGCCTGAGCATGGAATCCTGAGCATGGCAGCCTTCGTCGAGGTCGCCTTCGACATCCCCCTGGCGGGGACCTTCACCTACAAAAACCTGGCCGGGGACAAGGCCGCGGCCCTGGGCCTGCGTGTCGCGGCACCCTTTGGCCGGCGTGAACTTTCCGGCTACGTCGTCGGAGAACATGATAGTTGTGACCTTCCCGAAGCCCAGGTCAAGGCTATCTCGCGGCGCATCGACTCCGAGGCCCTCTTCGGGACCGCCCAGGTGGACCTGGCGCGCTGGATGGCCGGCATGTACTTCGCAGGCCTGGGGGAGTGCCTGGCGGCGATGATACCCTCGGGGCGGCGCGAGACCGAGCCCCCCGCCTGGGACGCCACCGATCCCGGCATCACGGAGGCAGCGCTCACTCTCTCCGACGAACAGGCAGTTGCGCTGGATCGCATAACGTCGAAGGCCGCCGGGACCTGGTACCTCCACGGCCTTACCGGCTCGGGAAAGACCGAGGTTTTCCTCCAGGCCGCCGAGAGGACCCTCGACTCAGGGAGGGGGGTCATCTACCTCGTGCCCGAGATCGCGCTGACCGGGCAGGTCGTCGCAGCCGCACGCAGCCGCTTCGGCGAGCGCTGCGCCCTCCTCCATTCGCGGCTTACCCCCTCGAACAGGCTCTCCGAATGGAGGCGCATCCTCCGGGGCGAGGCGACCATCGTCATAGGGGCGAGGAGTGCAGTCTTTGCACCTTTGCCTGATTTAGGCCTCATTATCATCGACGAGGAGCACGAGGGTTCCTACAAGGCCTCGAACGCGCCGCGCTACCATGCGCGGCAGGTCGCCATGAAGCGCGCCGCACTTTCGGGTGCCCGCCTCGTGATGGGCTCTGCCACCCCCTCCACCGAGGCCTGGAGCCTCATGTCGACGCACTCCATCGAGAAGCTCGGACTTACGAAGATGCTCGCCGGAGGCGCGGTACCTGCCATCGAGGTGGTCGACATGCGCGACGAGGGCAGCCCGATCTCCGCACGCCTGGCCCAGGCCGTGCGCGAGACCCACGCGAAGGGCGGGCAGTCGATCCTCTTCCTCAACCGGCGCGGCTTCGCCCACTTCTTCCGCTGCAGGACCTGTGGGGGTGGTATCAATTGCAGGCATTGTTCGGTGTCGCTCACCTGGCACAAGGACCGCGGCGCCCTCATCTGTCACTATTGTGGCTATCGGATCCCGCCGCCGCGCTCCTGCCCCGAGTGCGGATCGCTCGACGTCGGCTGGTCGGGCTTCGGCACCGAGCAGGTGGAGGAGGAATCAGCGCGGCTCTTTCCCGAACTCCGCATCGGCCGCCTCGACGCCGACTCCACCGCGAAGAAGGGCGAGCTCGAAAAGACCCTCGACGACTTCCGCGAGGGAAGGCTCGATGTGCTCCTGGGCACTCAGATCGTGGCCAAGGGCCTTAATTTCCCGCGCGTGAAGACTGTCGGCATCGTGATGGCCGACTCCTCCCTGAGCCTGCCCGATTTCCGAGCGGCTGAACGGACCTTCAGTCTCATCGTGCAGGTGGCCGGGAGGGCGGGGAGGTTCTCCCCCGACGGCCGCGTCATCCTCCAGACCCTTCGCCCCGACAGCCCGGTGATCGCGCGGGGGCGCGCCCTCGACGTCGAAGGCTTCCAGACCGAGGAGCTCGCCACAAGGCGGATGCTCGGCTTCCCTCCCTACACGCGGCTGATCAGGATTGTCTTCCGTGCACGGGAACGTGAGCGTGCTCCCGAGGCGGCGACAGCCTTCGCGGCCGCCCTGCAGCCCACCCTCCCGGCCGACGCCGAGATCCTCGGCCCCGCCGAGTGCCCCCTGGCCCTTGTAGCCGGCACCGCTCGCTGGCAGCTCATCGTGCGGGCACCGACGCTGGGGGGCATCCACCTCGAAATCGGGCGGCTCCTCTCCGGATACAAGGCGCCTGCGGGGGTCCGCCTCGAGGTCGACGTGGACCCGGTGTCCCTGCTCTAGCCGCTCCGGGCCGGCTTCGCCGCAGCCACGGCGGCGTTCGATATTATACCGACTATGACAATCGCCAGTCCCGCCATCGCCAGGGCCGAGGGGCTCCGGTCGCCGAAGACCAGGACTCCGCCCAGGAGGCTGAAGACCACCTCTCCCGCCTGCGTGGATTCCACGACGGCCAGCTTCCGGACATCCGACTTGACCAGGGTCGTGGCCTTGAAGAAAAGGAGGGTTGCCACGATGCCCGAACTCAGGGCGACGACGAGGGTCTGGAGGACCTGGGTCCGGCCCGGCACGATGCCCAGGGCTATCCCCGAGAGGGACAGGATGCCCCAGAAGGGCATGCTGCAGAGGGTCATCCCGAAAACCCGCTCTGCGGTTCCGAGGCTGCTTCCAACCAATTCCATCATTTTCCTGTTTCCCAGCGGATAGGCGAAGGCGGCCACCACCACGAAGAAGAGCCCCAGGTAGGCGGCGGGGTCGGCAGCCCCCCCATCCCCCGCAGCTCCGGCGCCCATGCCCGCCTGGACCGTGAAGACCCCTGCCAGCACCAGGGCCGAGACGAGGAGCTGCCCGAGGGGGATGCCCTGCCTGATGCCGAGAGCCCTGTCAGCGTAGAAGAGGGGCGACAGGAGGACCCCGGCCACGATCGTGAGCTGCCAGGCCGAGGCGGTGAGCCAGGAGGGGCCCCCGGAGGCGGCGATGCAGATGAATGAATAGAAGACGCCAAAACCCACCGTGCTCCACAAGAGCCAGGGGAGGGGATCCTTTCGTATCGATGCGAAGACCCTCCTGTATTTCCCTCCCCGCAGGAGGATGAGCCAGAGGAGGGGCAGCATGAAGTAGAAGCGGAGACTGGAGCTCCAGATCCAGTGCCCGCCCTGCGTCTCCATCTCCCGGTTCAGCACGAAGGTAAAGGCGAAGAAGAGCGAGGAGAGCAGGCCCAGCGAAAAAGCCTTAAGCAGTGGTGCTTCCGTGGAAGCGGGGGGCCTGGTCCCCTTCACGCGGGATGCGCCCCCTGGGCCTCCGCGGCACAACCCTGCCTCCCGTCCTTCCCGACCATGATCGCCAGGATCAGGGCATCCATGGGGGGGGAACCTTCGTTGGCCAGGCGGGCGAGGTTGTCGATGGAACGCTCGGGGTCGGCCTCGACGATGCCTTCGAGGCCCGAGACGGATTTTCCACCGAGGGCCAGGAGGGCGGCCTGCACGGCCGCCGCGGCGCTCGTGGAGGCCTTGAGTGCGCAGGAGCCCTTGGCTCCGTCGCAGACCATGCCCGAAATGTTACCGACCATGTTCTGGACCGCATGCCCCACCGCCCCGGCCGTACCGCCCAGGAGCCAGGTGATGCCACAGGCCGCTCCGGTGCCTGCCACGGCTGCGCCGCAGAGTCCCGAAAGCTGTCCGAACCTCGCTTTGATACTAATTGTCACAAGATGCGAGAGGGCGACGGCGCGGAGGATCCGTTCCGCTTCGGCCCCGGTCCGCCTGCCTGCCACGAGGACGGGCAGCGTGGCGGTGATGCCCTGGTTGCCAGAGCCCGTGGTCGCCACGACGGGCAGGTTCGAGCCCGCCATCCTGGCGTCCACGCCTGCCGCGGTCGCCGCCATCGCCTGTCCCAGGAGGTCGTCTGCAAGGAGTCCCCGGGCCATGCTGTCCCTGAGGGTCTTTCCCGCACCGAGGCCGTAGTCGCCCGAGAGCCCCTCCTCGGCGATGGCCGAGTTGAGTTCGATGGCCTTCCTGACAATGCCTAGTTGCTTCGAATCCACGGTCTCGACGAAATCGACGAGTCCGGCGAGGGAGGGCAGGGCCGGCTCAGGGGCCCTCGCAGCTCCCCTGTCTCCTCCACCCAGGCGCACGAGCGGCTTTCCATTGGCCTCTACGAGCACGACGCGGTCGTACTCCTCCTCGATGACCGCCCGCCCCAGGCCGGCCCTGAGTTCGACTTCGACCTCGATGTGGAGCTTTGCCCTGCCTTCGAAGGTCTCGATATGGACCAGGCCCCTGGCAACGAGGGAAGCCGCCCTGTCCCCCTCCTCCTGCCGCAGTCCCTCAAGGGCTGTCAGGCCACGATCGGCCTTCCCGGCCATCGCCCCGAGCGCCGCTGCCTGGGCCATGCCCCTGAAGCGGCTTCCGGGAATGCCTACTCCCATCGCGTTCTTGATGATGTTGGGGCTCGCGCGTAGCCGGATTCCCAGGATCTCCCCTGTGGCAGGGGAGGCCGGTTTCGCTTCCGACGCCCCAGCTGCAGCATCGCGCGCAAGGGCAGCGGCATAGGCGATGGCCGCGACATCGGTGCAGCCCAGGGCGACGACCATCTCCCTTTCGAGGAGGGCCAGGATCGCAGCTGCATCCATTTCAGCCAGCATTTCTTGAGGCGGAATGCGCCGAGCGGCCGAGGACTTCGAGGGCCCCGGCGGCCAGGGCAGCGGCTCCGAGGGCGCCAGAATCATCGCCGAGGCTTGCGGGAAGGATCCGGAGCCCCTCGGCAACAACCCTCGGACAGCGCTCCCGGACTCCCGCACGGATGGCCTCGATGACGCGGGGTCCTGCCCTGGTCACACCACCACCGACTATGAGGACCTCAGGATCGAAGAGGGTCGCCAGGTTGGCAGCGCAGATGCCGAGGTAGCGGAGGGCCTCCGAAACAATGGCTTCCGCGACCCTGTCGCCCCCTGCCGCAGCGAGGAAGGCTTCCCGGCTCCCGGGCTGTGCCCAGGCGGAGAGGGCCGTCTGTGGCCCCGACCCTTCCCGGGCTGCCGCTGCTGCTGCAGTTGCTGCGATCGAAATGGCCGTGCCCGAGGCCAGGACCTCGGCGCAGCCCTGGTTCCCGCAGGCGCAGGTCGGCCCCTCGGGCTCCAGGGTCATGTGCCCCGCCTCCAGGGCATTGGAGCTGTGGCCTCGGAAAAGCTTCCCCCCGAGGATGGCCCCGGCTCCGATACCCGTACTGATTGTCAGATAGAGGAGGGGATCAGCCTTCCTTCCGGCTCCATGAAGGTACTCTCCCATGGCTGCAGCGGCACCGTCGTTGTCCAGGAAGACGGGCAAGCCAAGCAGTTCCTGGAGTCGCGGTCCGAGGGGGAAGTCGATGAAGGGAAGGTTCTCGGTGACGAGGATCCTGCCCTTTGCGCTATCGAGGGGGCCGGGAGCGCAGATGCCGATAGCCTGGACCTCGGGTCGCATTCCGTCGCCGGGAGCGCCATGGGCGAGTTCGCGGGTAATCGAGGCTATCCGCGAGAAGATGGCTTCCTCCCCCTCGGAGGCGAGGGTCAGGACCTCCCGTGCAAGGATAACCCTGCCAGAAGGGTCAGTGAGCACCCCCCTGATCTTGGTGCCTCCGAGGTCTATTCCGATGAACTCAGCCACGACGGGACATCCTCATCCTAGTCATCCCTTCCTGCGTCCAGCAGCGCATTCCAGGCTGCCGACAACTCTGCCTTTGCACGCTGCCCCGCCTCATCCATGGCCTGCAGGGCTGATTGCGAGCGGTCAAGGCTCTCAGCAAGTCCGGCGAGGGCCACGGCCATGCCCTCGGGAGCTGGACCACCTGCCAGGCGGCGAACCTCGACGAAGTGGGCAGGGTCGAGGATGGCGGCGATCTGGGCATCCGAAAAGGGAAGCTCCCTGCCCGCGATGGACTGGAAGGATGCGCGGAGCTCAGCCAGGTCCCCTCCCGAACGGGCGTAGGCAGCGCAGGCCCTGTGCGCCGTGCGGAAGCCCACCCCTGCGCGGCGCACCATCTCGTCGGCGAGCTCCGTCGTAGTTACACCGAATCGCAGGGCTATCTCCCTGGCACGGGCCTCGTTGGGCTCCATGCCCGCCACCGTTTCCGCAAAGAGGGCGAAGGCCGAGGCGGCAGTCCCGAGTGAATCGATAAAGGCGCTCACGGGGGCGTCGGCAACCTCGTTGACGTCCTGGTATGGCGCCGCCCGGAAGAGCTCCCGGATCGTGGCGCAGCTGCCCATGGCCATGCCGGCCTGGATCCGGAGGTGCTCGATGATCACGGGGTTGCGCTTCTGCGGCATGATGCTGCTCGACTGCACGAGGGCGTCGGGGAAGTCCAGGAGCCCGACCTCGCAGCTCGCCTTGTGGAAGAGGTCGGCGGACACCCGCACGAGGTCGCACAACATGGCCTCGAGGGCACAGGCCGGTCGGGTGAGCCAGTGGGAGCTGGAGATCGCCTGATAGGTGTTCGTCACAATACTGTCTAAGCCCAGAAGTGCGCCTACCCGGACCCGGTCGAGGTCGAAGCCGCTGCCGGTGATGGCGCAGGCGCCCATCGTCGAACGGTCGACGGCGCCTATCGAAGCGACGAGCTCCTCGAGACCCTCGGCTAGGTCCGCAGCCACTGCAGCCAGGTAGTGGCCGAGGGTCGAGACGTTGGCCGGCTGCCCATGGGTATACAGTACCATGAGCTTTTCGGAGCCTGGGCCTGCCGCGCGCCGCTGGGCAGTCCGTATCGCCCCGAGGACTTCGTGAGCCAGGGTCTGAAGGGAGCGCTTCAGGGCGAGGCGGAACACGGTCGTGTCCATGTCGTTCCGGCTCCGTGCAGTGTGGAGGTAGGCGGCGGATTCCTCTCCGATCCGGTTCCCGAGCTCCCTCTCGAAGACGAAATAGAGGTCTTCGACCCCCTCCGGGATGCTCTGCGGCCAGGCAAAATCCGACTCCATCGCTACAATGGCGCGGGCAATCGAAGTCCCCGTGGTGGCTTCGACGATGCCCCTTTCCACCAGGCAGGTCAGATGGGCCTGGTGGACGGCCAGGGCATCGTCCGCGTAGAGCCGCTTCCAGTTGTCGTAGCAGGGCCCGAGGACACGCTTGACGTAGACGGGCGAGAACATGCATCCCTCCTGGGAATGTAACAAGTATGACCTTATTTGACCTTGAGGAGGGCAGCGATGTTCCGGTACAGCACGGCGTCGACCTCGTCGGCCGAGTAGCCGGTGTCGTACATCTCCCGCACCTGGTCATCGAGGTAGGCTTCGGCAAAACCCCTGGGGAACCAGCTCGAGTCGGTGCCGAAGATGATGCGTGAAGCTCCTACCGTCTCCCGGTACTTCCTGAAAAGCGCGGCCAGGTCGATGGGGTAGGGCATCCAGCGCATCCACTGGTTGGAGCCCGAAGTGTCCACGAAGACGTTGGGGCAGGCCCAGCAGAGGTTGAGGGTCTCGAAGACGTAGCCACAGCCGAAGTGCGGAATGATGATGGGCATGTGCGGAAAGCGCTTGGCGACATCGTGGATGATGATCGGGTTGATGTTCACATGGTTGGCGATGCCGCCTGCTCCACCCATGATGCCGAAGTGGATGAGCACCGGGACCCCGTGGGCCTGGGCTATCTCCCAGAGCGGATAGAAAGAGGGATCGTCGAGCCTCCGGTCAATGGCGGGTCCGAGGATCTTGTAGCCGCGCAGTCCGCCCTGGCCCTGGGCCTGCGGGCCGAGGGCGCGCTCGAGCCTCTCGGCGGCGTCCGGCAACAGCGGATCGTGGTGGGCGTAGCCCATGAAGATGCCGGGGTTGCGGGCGACCAGGGCAGAGGCGTCATCGTTAGAACCAGTTGTGACAAAGACCACGGATTTCAGCCATTCCCGCGCCTCGACCTCAGCGCGCCACAGGCGTTCCCCCTCGGGCCAGGAGACCTTCCTTGGCGCAGGATTACGCCAGGCGGCAGCCCAGCGGATCTTTTCAGTTTCTATCCAGGGGTGAGCCTTCCTGTCCACCGAGGGGCCACTGGTGTAGCCGGTTCCGGCGGCGTGAACCTCGGCAGCTGGATTGCCGCCGGCAGGACTGCCGCCGGCAGGATTGCCGCCGGCAGGACTGCCGCTGGCTCCGGCCCTGGAATGGCTGCCGTCGTCGATCAGGTGGTCCTCGGGGAAGTGGACATGGGAATCGATTACACGCATTGCTTTCATCCTTTCAGGCCTGTCATCGCGATGCCACGGATTATCTGCTTCTGGAAAAGGAGGAATACGATGACGAGGGGCACCATCGCGACAGTGGCGCCTGTCATGATGAGGTGCCAGTCGCTGCCCGCCTCTCCGGAGAAATTGGCCAGTCCCACGGGAATGGTGAACATCTTCGGCTTCGAGGCAACGATGAGGGGCCAGAGGAAGGCGTTCCAGTTGCCGACGAAGTTGAAGATGGCGAGGGTCGCCAGCGCCGGCGTGACCAGGGGGAGGGCGACGAAGAGGAATATCGAGAACTCGCTCCGGCCGTCGATGCGGGCGGCGTCGATGAGGTCGTCGGGAAGGGTCGACATGAACTGCCGCATCAGGAAGACCCCGAAGGCGCTGATCATGCCGGGGAACATGATGCCCCAGTAGGTATTGCCCCACTTCATGGCCCGCGACAGCGCGTACCAGGGAATGACGAGCATCTCGGTGGGGATCATCAGTGTGCTGATTATCAAGAGGAAGATGAGCTTTTTTCCGGGAAAGGTGAACTTCGCCAGGGTGTAGCCGATCAGGGAATCGAAAAAAAGCACCGAACTGGTCGTGGCTATGGCGACGATCATGCTGTTGACGAACCAGATGGGGAAGCGCGCCCCCTTGCCGAGGAGGATGTGCGCGTAGTTGTCAAGGCTTGGGTCGGTCGGGAAGAGCCTGAGCTGGAAGATCTCGGTGGCGTCCTTGAGCGAGGTCAGGACCATCCAGAAAAAGGGGAAGACCATGGCGACCGCAAGAAGGGTCAGCACCACGTAGGAGCCCGTGCGGGCGAGTGTCCTGTCTCTCGTCATTCCCGACTCCTAGTAATTGGTCTTTTTGTCGAAGAACCTGACCTGGATCAGGGTCACGGCCATGATGAGGGCGAAGAGGATGATGCTGGCTGCCGCGGCCTTGCCCATCTCGAATTTGGTGAAGGCGGTCTGGTAGATGTAGAGGGCCGCCGACTTGGTCGAGTTGAGGGGGCCGCCCATGGCCTGGGACGACATGTTGTACACGGGCGTGAAGATGCGGAGGAACTGTATGCCCTGCATGATGGCCAGGAAGAAGGTGATGGGCACCAGGAGGGGGAGGATGATCCTCGAGAGGACCTTGCGTTCGGAGGCTCCGTCGATGCGCGCCGCCTCGAGGCAATCGGTCGGCACCGTCTGGATGCCTGCCAGGAAAATCGTGACGCAGTAGCCGAGTTCCACCCAGATGTTGACACCGAGTATGGAATAGAGGGCCGAGTTGGGACTGTTGAGGAACTCCTGTGCCGGGAGCCCGAGGGCGCCCAGGATGCCGTTGGCCAGACCCAGGGGCGGGGTCTGGAAGATCCAGCGCCAAACCCAGCTCACGGCCACGATGGGGGTGATGTAGGGAAGGACATAGATGAGACGGTACAGGCCCTTGCCCCGGGTGATGCCGTTGAGGAGGAGGGCGATGGCGAGGCTGAGGGCGATGACGACCGGCGCGCCGACCAGGGCGTAGCGCAGGGTGTTGACCATCGCAGCGGTAAAGGCGGGATCGGAAAAGACCGCCGCGAAGTTGGCGATCCCCAGGAAAAGGTTGGTCTTCCTGAGGAGGCTCCAGTCCGTCAGGCTCCGCCCCATCATGTAGAGCATGGGCCCGAAGCGCACTGCGATGAAGAACACCAGCGGAATGAGCAGGAACGCATAGGCTGTCATCGCGCGCTTTTTCGCGAGAGTCATAAGTCCGCCTCCTTCGCCTCGGTACCTGGAAAGTAGTAATTGCGACGATCGGGAGGGCTTGTCCCTCCCGGTCGCCCTGGGGTCAGACCCCGGTCATTTCCAGAAATCGTCGATGAGTGTCTGTTCCTTGGCTGCTGTCGCCTTGAGGACGTCGGCGCTCTTGCTGCCCTTCAGGTTGATCTCGTCGATCATGTCCACGAAGAAGGTGCGCTGTCCGGCCTCGTCGACGTAGGCAGTGGCGTGGGCGTAGGGCAGACCCTTGAGGAAGACGCTCACGTAGGGATCGTCCTTGTGCTTTTCACCGATCTTCGGGTTGGCGGGGAGTTCCCCGACCTTCGCGAGCATCTGCTCCATGGCATCGGGTGAGGTGATGAACTGGAGGAACTTCACCGAGGCTTCGAGCTTCTTGCCGCTCACGCCGGCTACGATGCCGTGGGTCCAGAAGGAGGCGAAGTTGGATTTGATTCCCTTGTAGCTGGGCAGCTCGGCAGCGCCCCACTCGAGGTCCTTGACCCCGTTGAGGGTGGCGATGCGGAAGGAGCCGTCGATATTCATGGCGGCCTTCTGTCCCTTGAATGCAGTCACGTCGTCGGTAGTGAAATTGGGATAGCCGACCTTGTCTTTCTGGATGCGGTCCATGTACCACTGGAGGGCGGCGACACCGGCTGCGTTGTTGTAGGTGACCTTGCGGCCGGTGGCATCGTAGGGCGCAGTGCCGAACTGGCGGAAGAGGACTTCGCGGATGTAGCTGTGGCCTTGGCCATTGGGCTGCATCGCCAGTCCTGCCTGGATAAGGTTGCCCTGGGCATCGTACTTCGAGAGCTTCTTGGCGAAGCTCGCGAGCTCCTCAAGGGTCTTGGGCGGGGTGTTCGGGTCAAGACCGGCTTCCGCGAAGAGTTTCTTGTTCCAGATGAGGGCCAGGGTGCGCACTGCCGTGGGAGCGGAGTAGTACTTGCCCCCGAACTGGACGGCGTCCGCGACAAAGGGGTAATAGGTGCTTTTAAAGTAACTGGCCGGGAAGGAGGCCTTGGGCAGCTCCTGGAGGTAGCTGGCCTTGACGTACATGGGCAGCCAGCCTCCGAAGAGGTTGATGACATCCGGACCCTCGCCGGCCGGGATGGAGGCTGCGACCTTCTGGTTGTAGCTCTCGTAGGGGAAGGTGACCTGCTCTACTTCGATGTCGGGGTTCTTCTCCTGGAACTGTGCAATGAGGCTGTCCATGAGATCCACCTTGGTCTGGTAGAAGTACTGCCAGTAGGTGATCTTGACAGTCTCGGCGGACGCCAGTCCACCCGCAACGAGGGCGAACGCGACGAGCGCAAACGCGATACGACGGATCCGATCCATTCCATGCCTCCTGTTCTTTCGCTATATCGAGCGGTTGCCTGGACTGGCCGGGTTCCGCTTGAAGCATCGAGAGTATTCCCTATCCTGCGAAGGCCTTCGCCATCCAGGCTTCGGTTGCGACACCCGCGGCTCCGGTGACCCCCGGTTCGGGCGCACGCGGTGCGTCACAGACGACGTCGAGTACACAGAGTTTCGAGAGGGCCTTCGCAAGTCGCTCGAGGAGGAGGGGGCCGAAGGGTTCCTGCCCCGCCTGTCCCACGACAACCCTGCCGATGTCGAGGGAGACGCAGATGTTGGAGAGGGCGAGGGCCAGGAGGTCGACGACGCGGGTCAGCGAAGCCTCGGAGGGACTCCCCCAGCGTGATACCTCATTCCAGAAGGAATCGAGATCCATTCGGGACTCGAGCCAGCCAGGCTCGTCGAGCGAGGCTACCCGGTCTCCTTCCAGGGCAAGATAGCCGATTTCCCCTGCGGAATGCCTCGAGCCCCTCCTGAGCCGGCCATCGAGGATGAGTCCTGCGCCGAGGCCCCTCCCCATTTCGATGAAGACAAGATCGCAGCCCTCGCCTGGTCCTCGCGCGGCTACTTCCCCGAGGGCCGCTGCGTTGGCGTCGTTCTCGATGAAGACCGGAAATCCGAGTTCTTCCCCCAGCCTGTCGAGGATGGGACGATAGTTGAAGGACTCCCGGAGGCCTGCGAGGGGAGCGAAGCGGATGAGTTCCTTTCCACGGTCGATGACGGCGGGTACGCCGATGCCAATCCCGTGGACCCTGGTCCAGGGCAGGGATGATTCCGTAAAAAGAGCCTTGATCTCCCGGGGAAGCCTGCCTTCGACCGTTTCGCGGAGGTTGGAAGAGGCCTCGCTACGGCGCAGTGCGTGGATCCGTCCCCCCAGATCCACCAGGCCGACGGTCAGGTGTACTCCATCGTATTGTGCGCCGATGGACAGGGATGACTCGGGTTCGAAGCGGATCCGCACTGGTTTTCTTCCCAGGGCGCTCGGCAGGGCCCCAGCTTCGCTGGCTACTCCTATTTCGCGGAAGTAATCGACGATCTTGATGACGGTGGGGGCGCTGATGCCGCTCAGTCGGCCGACTTCGGCCTTGCTGATTTCGCCCTTGGCCTTGAGGAGTTCATACACAGCGGCGCGGTTCATTTCTTTCAAGTCCGACGCGACATAGGCGCCCACCGCTCCCCCTCCCCAATTCGACCATTACTTAACTAACTTTAGTAATTATGGGATGGGATTGCCGAGCTGTCAACCGGGATTAAGTAAAGTTTCTTTCATTCCCCTGGAGACTGCCAGGCCCTCGAATCATTCGCTCTCCTTTGCTCTATTGAAGGCCAGAGCCCCTCGATGCTAATCTTATCTCACGGCGTGCTGCGGAATTTCGCGACAAGCCGCTACCGACCCAAGGAGTCATCATGGTCATCCTCACCCTCAATTGCGGTTCTTCTTCGGTCAAATACCAGGTCTACGACTGGGATACCAAGAACATCCTTGCGACCGGCCTTGTCGAGCGTGTGACCCTCGGCAATTCCTCGATCAGCCACAAGCCCCGCGTCCACGCCAACCTTGCCGCCCAGGGCAAGATGCCGGATTTCCCCATGGAGGAGTACGCGGCCGCCCATGAGTGTCCGACGCATACCAACGCCATCGAACTCATCCTCAACACGATCACCCACCCCGAGTACGGCGTCGTCGACGACATGAGCACCATCAAGGCTGTCGGCCACCGGGTCGTCCATGGCGGGCCGAAGTACGGGACCTCTGTCCTCATAGACGACGAGGTGACCGCCTCCCTCAAGGAGATCAGCGATCTCGCCCCCCTCCACAACCCCGCCAACCTCATGGGAATGGACGCAGCCAGGGCTGTCCTTCCGAGCGTGCCCATGTGCGCCGTCATGGACACGGCCTGGCACCAGACCATGCCCCAGAAAGCCTACACCTACGCGGTGCCCAAGGAGTGGACCGAAAAGTACCTCGTGCGCCGCTACGGCTTCCACGGCACGAGCTTCCTCTACAATACCAAGCGCGCCTCCGTCCTCCTGGGGAAGGAACCCAAGGACACGAACCTCATCATCTGCCACATCGGCAACGGGGCTTCGGTAAATGCCGTAAAGAACGGCGTCTCCTTCGATACCTCGATGGGCCTTACCCCCCTCGAGGGCCTGGTGATGGGCACGCGCTCGGGCGACATCGACCCGGGCATCGTCTTCCACCTGATGCGGTCCTGCGGCATGAAGGCCTCCGAGGTCGAGAAGCAACTGAACAAGGCTTCCGGCGTCCTGGGCATCACCGGCCGCTGGGCCGACCGCCGCGACATCGAGATGGCCGCCGAGAAGGGCGACGAGAACGCCAAGCTCTGCCAGGAGATCGAGGGCTACCGCATCAAGAAGTACATCGGCTCCTACATGGCGGCCTTGGGCAGGCTCGACGCGATCATCTTCACCGCCGGTGTCGGCGAGATGGGTCCGATGATCCGCCGGCTTGCGACCTCCGACCTCCAGGAGTTCGGCATCGAGATCGACCACATGAAGAACGAGCTGGCCAAGTGCCGGAACGCCGAGCTCGACATCACCTCCGTGCGTTCCAGGGTCAAGATCTTCGTGATTCCCACGGACGAGGAACTCGTGATGACCGAGGACGCCTTCGCCTTAATGGACGGGAGCTACGATGTCCATACCAACTACACCTACAGTTTCCAGTCCCGCGACTACTCCAACAAGGCACGGGCCGAGGGGCTCGCGCGCGACCTGGAGAGGAAGCCCTACCTGAAGGAATTCATCGCCAAGATCCCCTGAGGGCGCGCGGTCCGGGCTGCAAAATGACCGCTGCTTCCTTTTTCCTGCAACCGGATGTCCCTGGCACGCATATCCCTATCGACCGGCGCTGACAGCGACCGTGTCGATGCGGAAATCCGGCTGGATCCGCAGGTTCGAGGAAGGAGCTTTTGATGAAGAGCATGAAGCAGGGCATTGCGACCCTCGCGGCAATGATGGTTATGGGGACATTCGCCCTTGCACAGGACGTGGCCGACGCGACGGACACAACTACGACGACATCTGGCGTCTCTGCTTTCCAGGGTCCCTGGGGCCAGGGCTCCCGCCTCGGCGAAGCCGAGCGCATCCAGTCCCTGGCGACCGAATACGGAGTTTCCACCACCGATATCCAGGCATATCTCGATCAGGGCTATCGCCTCGGCGACATCGACATGGCCCTGTCCATCGCCACGCAGTCGGGCAAGGCCCTCACCGACGTCATTGCCCTGGGCAAGGCCGGCGATCCTGAGAGCTGGATCAGCGCAGGCAGCAGTCTCGGCGTCACGGTGAGCCCGCCAGGCAAGCCCGAAGGAGTGGGGAAGGGTCCCCATGGCCCAGGGAGCAGCGCCCTCGAAGGCGAAGGAAAGGGCCATCGTGGTCCCCCTCCCGAAGCAAGCGCTGCCGCAGCTTCGAACACCACGACCGTTGCAGGCGTTTCGGCGAAGACCGGCGGCGGCAAGCAGTCGGGGCAAGGCTCCACCGGCCAGTCGATGGGCGGTGGCCAGGGCAAACCCACAGCGGGTGGCAAACACTGAAAATACTGAGAGTACTGACAGAAAAAAGGGCGCCACGTGGCGCCCTTTTTTTTCAGGGCCGCGTCTGGCCGGGCAACTCTCCCTCCAGGTCCTCGCCACGTTCGACGCGGTTCCGGCCATTGGCCTTGGCCCGGTAGACGGCCTCGTCGGCGGCGCGGAAGAGGCTTTCGAAGTCCCAGCCCTCCTTGCAGGTGGTCACGCCGATGCTCACGGTCACCAGAAGGTCCGCGGGCTTCAGCGCTTCGAAGGCCAGCCGGATCTGGTCGGCGCGACCGGCCGCGTTGTCCAGGCCGCAATTAGGCATAAGTATCACGAACTCTTCGCCGCCGAAGCGTGCTGCCCAGTCTCCGTCCCGCAGGATCGTGTGGAGGAGGCCACCGACCTGCCTGAGGACCTCGTCGCCCCTCTGGTGGCCGTGGCGGTCGTTGACTTCCTTGAAATGGTCGAGGTCGAGGATGAGGAGGGAGAGCTGGTAGCCATGGCGTCTTGCGCGGGAGATCTCCTTCGGGCCGACCTCGAAGAGGCTTCGGCGGTTGAAGAGCGAGGTGAGCTGGTCGCGCATCGCCATGTCGAAGAGGAAGTGCTTCTGTTTTTCGAGGCGGTCGATGAGGTACTTGTTCTCGAGGAGGATACCCACCCGCGCGAGTAGTTCCCGTGGGATCACGGGTTTCGACACGAAGTCGTTCGCCCCCGACTCGAGGATCGAACAGATGCGGTCCCGGTCGCTGGAGGCCGAGAGCATGACGACCGGGATCCTGCTGTACAGGTCGTTTCTCAGTATACGTACGAAGTCGAGGCCGGTCCTTTCCCCTTCCAGGCTGTAGTCAGCCAGTATGAGGTCGTAGGGCAGCTGTCCGACCTTCACGAGCGCTGACTCGACGCTCGGGCAGGAGTCGATCTCCACCGGATGCTCCGCGAACAGCTTTGCGATCAGCTCGACGGCACTGCGCGAATCCTCGATGTGGAGGATTCGACCCCGGATCACGTCGATGTCGGGACTGCTGGAGAGGAAGCGGGCGGCCCAGGGGCCGAATCGGGTCAGGTCGTTCTTGCGGAAGATGGCGAGGAATCCGGCCTTGATCGCCTCTGCGGCTGTCCCATCCTCGGCCGAGCTCGTCACCAGCACCATCGGGATCTCGCGGAACCTCGCATCGGATGAAAGGGCCGCTCGCAGCTCGAGGCCGGACAGGTCCGAGGTGACGAGGCTTGTGCAGACAAGGGAGGGGCGGGCCCCAGCCTTGATGGCTTCCAGGGCTTCCCCGGCAGAGGTGAAGGATTGGGTCGTCACGCCGATGTCATTGAGGGACGAAACCAGGTAATGGCGGATGAACCGCGAAAGTTCGATGACGATAGCTTCCATCAGACTGCCTGCCTTTCCACTTCGGAGGAAGTTGCCGGGGGGCAGGCAGCGCTGCCCGCCGCCCCCGGGCGACATTCCTCAATTGTAGCCTGTCTCGGAGCAGCTCGCGAGCCTCCGCGACACGCGGCGACATTGACCCTTGGGGATGCAGCTGCTACCATGAAAATCTCCCCTCCACGGGGATGGTTCGACTTCCAGTAGTACCGGGGTTCCAAGTGAAGCTACGAATACTCACGCGCACGCGGCTTCTGGCCGGTTTTATGGTCATCGCCATGATAGGGGCCGGAGTCGGCCTCTTGGGCGTGCTGGCCATGAATTCAATCTCGAGGCAGACCAGCCGAGTCATCGAGGAAACCACAGCGCCCTTGAAACGGGTTTTCGGACTCTATGCTGCCCTCCTTGAAGTGCAGATCTCAGCCCGGGACCTCCTCTTGAAGGATGGAAAGGAGCTCGAAGCCACGATCACCCTCATCGATGAGCGCGGAAAGTTCATCGAGACCGAGGCCAAGGCCCTCTTCGATGTCGCCACCGACAACAACATCAAGCTGGCCCTCAGGACCTTCCCCGTTGTCTGGGGGGATTTCAAGGGCAACCTTCCCATCCTCTACGCCGATGCCCGCGCGGGGAAGGGTCGGGCAGGAGCCTCCTTCATGTACATGCTCATGGCCGGTCCTGGCCAGGGTTCCCGCGACGCCATTGGGATGGTTATCGACGCCTTCATGGCCCAGGCTACGAGGATGGAATCGAAGAGCGGGGAATTTGCCAGGGCTGCCTCACTCGAACTCATCGCCTTTGTCGTCCTCGGCTTTCTCGTTTCCATCGGATTGGGCCTCTTCGTGTCCACCCAGATCCTGCGGCCGGTGCTTTCCGCCGCCAGGGCGGCGACGAACATCGCCTCGGGCAAGCTTGTCGTCGAGGTATCTGTCCGCGACCGCAACAGGGGAGACGAGGTGGGCGACCTTGTACGCGCCCTCGGCGCCATGTCGGGCGACCTCCGCGAGGGGTTCAGGACCATAGGCGGCTCCGTGACCTCCCTCCAGTCAGTGGGCGAAACCCTCTCCTTGAGCATGCTCCGCATGCGCGAGTCGGTGGGCAGGATCGGTGCAAACATCGACCGTGTGCGAAGCGAGACCGAAGAGCAGAGCGCCGGAGTCGAGGAGACCGCTGCAACGGTGCGGGAAATGGCTAAGACGATCCAGGGCCTCGAGGGAGAGATTACTTCGCAGGCTGTCGCCGTCACCGGTTCCACCGAGTCCGTGGGCAGCCTGGTCGCGAGCATCGACGAGGTCCGATCGGCCATCGGACGCCTGGGCTCCAGCTTCGAGGAGCTCCTTGCGGCGGCGGACGATGGGCGCTCGAAGCTCGAGAATGTCACCGGCATCGTCGGCGGCATCGCCCTGCAGTCTGAAAAGCTTGGGGAGGCCAACCTGACCGTCGCGAACATAGCCTCCCGGACCAATCTCCTGGCGATGAACGCCGCCATCGAGGCCGCCCACGCAGGCGATTCGGGCAAGGGATTCGCGGTCGTCGCCGACGAGATCCGCAACCTCGCGGAGAGCGCCGCGACCCAGTCCAAGGAAATCAACTCGGACATCAAGGGCATCCGCGACTCCATCTCCGAGGCGGTCGCAAGCGCAGAGGTAGCCCGGTCCTCCTTCAAAGAGGTCCAGGATCTCATCCACAGGCTGGGCGAGCTCGAACGCGAGATCAATGCTTCGCTCGACGAGCAGCGTGGCGGTTCCGGCCGCATCCTCTCGTCGCTCGAGGGGATCAAGTCGGGTTCAGCGCGCGTGCTGTCGGGTTCGCGGGAACTCACCGAGGGATCCCGTGCGATCGGCACCGAAATGGGGGAACTCCAGGATACGACCCTCGGCCTCAAGCAGGCCATCGACGGCATCTCGCGCGAGATGGGAGAGATTTCCGACGCGGCAGTCGCCGTCGACGCGCTCTCGACGAGGAACAGCGAAGCCATCCGGGCTGTCGAGACACTTCTGGCGCGCTATGACTTCGGTACGGCAGGTTAAGTAGCCCGATGGAAGTAGGCCCCGAAAAAGCGGTAGGGGAGCTGGAACAAGGCGCCGCCCTCGCTCTCGAAGGCGCGGCTGGGGTGGACAGGGCCCGGGCCATCCTCGAGGGCGGCGGCGCCAAGGGCCTCAGGCGCATCCTGCCCTTCCTCGGCCCCGCCTTCGTCGCCAGCATCGCCTACGTCGATCCCGGAAACTTCGCGACCAACATCCAGGCCGGCTCGGCCTATGGCTACCGCCTCCTGTGGGTGATCTTCGCAAGCAACCTCATGGCGATGCTCGTCCAGTCGCTGGCAGCCAAGCTCGGCATCGTGACGGGCATGAACCTGGCCGAGCATTGCCGGGAGAGCTTCCATCCCATACTCGTACGTATTGTGTGGGTATTGATGGAACTGGTCGCCATGGCGACCGACCTCGCGGAGTTCATCGGCGCCGCCCTCGGCTTCCAGCTCCTCTTTGGCGTACCCCTCATCGTGGGAGGGGCTCTGACCGTCTTTTCGACCTTCCTCATCCTCGGCCTCGAGCGCTATGGATTCCGGCCCCTGGAGGCCGTCATTTCGGGCCTCCTGGGCGTCATCGCCCTCTGCTATGTCTTCGAGCTGGCTGTGGGAAAGCCCGATTGGGCGGCTATCGGAATCTCCTTCCTTCCCCCGCGCTTCGAAGGCGCCCCGAGCCTCGTCCTCGCCGCGGGAATCCTGGGCGCGACGGTGATGCCCCACGCGATCTTCCTCCACTCCGCCCTCACCCAGGGCCGCGTACGGGTGAGCGAGGAGTCGCACGTGCGGAGACTCCTCCGCTTCGAACGCATCGACGTGGTCATGGCCATGGGCATCGCGAGCCTCGTGAACGCTGCAATGCTTATAATGGCCGCGGCGGCCTTCCACCAGGGCGGGAACTCCGGCGTCGCTAGCATCGAGGATGCCGGGAGGACCCTCGAACCCCTCCTGGGCAAGGCCGCGAGCGTCGTCTTCGGGCTTTCCCTCCTCGCCTCGGGGCTGGCCTCGTCGACAGTCGGCACAAGCGCTGGCCAGATCATCATGCAGGGATTCCTGCGGCACCAGGTGCCCGTCTGGCTCCGGAGGATCGTCACAGTACTGCCTTCCCTGGTCATCATCGCCCTCGGGCTTGACCCGACGAAGACCCTTGTCGCCAGCCAGGTCCTGTTGTCCTTCGGGCTTCCCTTCGCTGTCATACCCTTAGTCGTCTTCACCGCCTCGCGCCGCCGCATGGGCGTCTTTGTCAACAGCCGGAAGGTGACCGCGGCGGCCATCCTCGTGGCCGCCGTCATCGTATCGCTCAACCTTTTCCTTATCATCCAGCTTTTCGCAGGAGGTACCAATGCATAGGATTCTTGTCCCGCTTGACGGATCGGCCCTGGCCGAGGCCTCCCTTCCTGTCGCGCGCACCCTGGCCGGAGCCACCGGCGCCGGACTCCTCCTCCTCCATGTGCTGGAGGCCTCTCCCCCTGGAGCGGTGCATGGCCAGCGGCACCTGGGCTCGGTCCCCGAGGCGAGGGACTACCTCGAAGCCCTCGCCCGCGGACTCGCGCCGATCCCCGTGGAAGTGCATGTACACGAGGAAGGCATCCATGACGCGGGCAAGTCCATCGGCGAGCACGCGGAGGAACTCCAGTCCGACCTCGTCGTCATCGCGACCCATGGCATCCACCGCTTCGGCCGCATCTTCAAGGGCAACGCCGCGCAGCGCGCCCTGTCCTTCGGCGGAGTGCCTGTCCTCACCGTCCCCGCAGGCGCGGGCATAGACGCGATGCGGTGGAAGAATCTCATAGTTACGACTGACGGCAGGGATGGCCACCGGCCGCCCCTGGCCTGGCTCGGCGCCCTGGCCACCTCGCTGCGCCTCGATGTCGAACTGCTCCTGGTCGTGGATACCAGCGCCAGCCTGACGGGTGACACCAAGGCCATCGCCCGCTCGATGCCAGCTTCGATGGCCCTCGCCCTCGAGGCCGCTGTCGCCGAGTCGGCCGTCTGGCTCCAGGGCCTTGCTGCCTCGGGCGAGCTCGAGGGCCTCAGTGTCCGGACGGACATCCTCCGGGGCAGGCCCGACAGCGCGCTGGCCAGGCGGCAGGGCAGCCGTTCGGAAGATCTCATAGTACTGTCAACCCATGGCCGCATCGGCTTCGGCTCCATCTGGGAAGGCAGCATGGCGGCACGCATGCTCTCCCGCCTCAAATGTGCGGCCTTGCTGGTGAGGGCGGAGTGAGTTCCGGTTTGCCCATGGCCTGTTTCCCTTGATACCCATCCACTTCCGTGCGGCCGAGGGGCTCTGCATCCGCTTGCCGAGAAACAGCCTGAGGGCTGCCGGTCGAGCGGTCAGGGCGGGCGTTGGGGAGGGGCTCCTCTTCGATGGCGAAGACAGGCTCTCCGTCTGGAGTGTTTCCAGCTCCCGCGAGGAGGGCGATGACCTCCTCCTCTTCGGCCCCGACTTCGAAGGCAGCAACCTCGACACGGCCCTCGCCGTCGCTCCTGATGTCGCTTCCTCCCTCGCCCTCGTCGAGGCGCTGGCCAGGGCCTTTCGCGCGATGCTCGAGGCAGGGAGCCTTCCGTCGCCACTGCTTTCCCCTGGCATCCTTGTGTCCGCGTCGCAGGCTGTCCTTGTCCTTCCACCCTACCTTGTCTCCAAGGCTCTCTCCGCATCTTCTACAACAAGCTTCGCGGAAGGGACGGTGCCGGTCTTTCATTCACGTCAGGAGGATGCCGGGACTGCGGCCTCCACCTTTCTTGCGCTTGCCGTCTAC
Organism: uncultured Spirochaetota bacterium; assembly: GCA_903821875.1. Taxonomy (GTDB): domain Bacteria; phylum Spirochaetota; class Spirochaetia; order Treponematales; family Rectinemataceae; genus CAIJMU01. Next base: position 26,003 of record CAIJMU010000077.1, on the reverse strand, counting down.
CGGCTGGCCAGTGGCCGAGAGGCCTTCCCGGCCACCAAGGCGGCGAAAGAAGAGAGGGCTGCCGGAGGGAAATTCCTTCCGCTGTCCCTTGCCGCGCCTTCACTCGAGGCGGGCCTGTCCGCCCTGGTCGACCGCGTGCTCGCCGATCCTCGCGGGACAGGGCCGGCCGACTGGGTCGCGGCCCTTGCCGCCGCCAGGATCGCGGGTCCGGTCCGGTCGCTGTCGGAAAGCGAGGCGGCGGACAACGAACGCAGGCGGAGGTCCTACGAGTCCCGGGCGCACAGGACCCAGGCGGCGAAGCGCTTCCTGGGGTCCCACAAAGGCGCGCTCACGGCAGCCTCGGCAGTACTAATTGTGATTACCCTTGTCGTTGCGGGCATCCTCGCACGCTCTGCGGCCCTTCCGGACCTTTCCGCCCTCTCGCCCCGGGAAGTCGCAGCTGCTTACTACCGTGCCCTCGACGCCCTGGATACCGATCTCCTGGAGGCGGCCAGCCGGGGCCAGGGGCGCGACAAGGATGCTCGGTACATTGCTGCGCTGACGGTGCTGGGCCGGGCCCGCATGGCAATGGAAGGCGAGGATCCGATGCTCCGGGCCTCTGAATGGCTGCAAGCCGGGTCGCCTGTCCTCGCCGAGGGGAAGGTGGTCCATGGCATCACCGACCTCACGCTCGCCGAGCCCGGGGCCGGATCGCAGGCGGAGGGAATTGTCGATGCCCGCTACCGTATCTGGAGCATGGACGAGGCTTCGCCCCCGGCCCCGATCGCGGCAACCCGGCATGACAGGCTCCAGCTCCGCCAGGTCGGGCAGGGCTGGAAGATATACCGCATCGAAAGGGAGGGCGGCTGATCCCTGGGTGCCGGTTCCCCCGCGCAAGGACTCAGGACCGGAACTCGGAGAGCTCCTCGAAAATACCGCCTAACTGTACATAGATTTTCCGGAAGGTCCCCTTCCGCGAGCGGTACAGCTCCCTGTTCTCCGGACGGGGCTGCGATTTTTCTTCCGCCGATCCTCCGCTTCCACCGCTGCGGAGCCTGAGGCCCAGGACCTCGGCTCCCGCGAGGGCTGCGCCGATGGCCGACTGTTCGGAGGATTTTTCCCAGGCTATCCCCTCCTCGAAGACATCACAGAGGATCTGTCGCCAGACCTCGCTCTTCGCTCCGCCGCCGCAGCAGAGGATTTCGTCGGCAGGCAGCCCGAGCTCGCGGAAGATGTCCAGGGAATCGCAGAGCGCAAAGGCTACGCCCTCCATGATGGCGCGCGCCATGTGGGCCCGGCTGTGGGCTGTGGTAAGGCCGATGAAGCAGCCCTTTGCGTTGGCGTTCATGTGCGGAGTCCGCTCGCCGCTGAGATAGGGCAGGAATACCAGGCTTTCCGAACCGGCGGGAACGCTGCCGGCCAGGGCTGAAAGCTCCTCGATCGCGCTTCCTGGCATCCATCCATCATTGCCATCCGGCTTTCCCAGTATCCTCTCGTTGAACCAGGCCAAGGCCGCTGCGGCGGACAGGGTCGCTCCCATCATCAACCAGCTATCGGGATAGACGTGCCTGAGTGTGTGGAGGCGTGGGTCGTGCAGGGGGGACCCGACAGTCGTGATCAGGGTTCCTCCGGTGCTTATGGCTGCAGCGATCACCCCCGGGCGGCTCGCCCCGAGCGCAAGGGCAGCCATGGACTGGTCGGAGCCGCCCACGATCACGGGGGTGCCGGCCCGCAAGCCTGTCGCACCGGATGCGCTGTGGCTGACGCTCCCGGCCATGGACATGGTTTCCATGATCTCTGGCGCGAGGGAGGTCGAAAGGCCGAATTCATCAAAGAGCTCTCCGGCCCAGGAACCGGTTCCCAGGTCAAAGAGGTAGGTTCCACTTGCGTCTGTCGGATCTGTGGCGATCAGCCCCGTAAGCCGGAAGCGGATATAGTCCTTGGGAAGCATGAAGCATGACGCCTTGCCATAGATGGAGGGCTCGTTTTCCCGGACCCATTCGAGCGAGGGAGCCAGGAAGCCTGTGGCAAGGGGCAGGCCCGTCATCTGCCTGAAACCTGCCATCTGGCTTGATTCGCTGCGTTGGCGGCAGAGGGCTGTACTTCGTCGATCAGGCCAGATGATCGCATTTCGGATCGGCTTCATTTCCTTGTCGAGCAGCACGAGTCCGTGCATCTGCCCAGACAGGCCGATGGAGCGGATGCCCTTTCCCTCGAGAAAATCCTCTGCCATCGCCTGGCGGATACAGCTCGCGGTCGCCTCCCACCAGTCCCCAGGATCTTGCTCGGCATGGCCGGGGAATGGATGTCGAGTCGGATAGGACTTGGATTGCAGGGTACGTGTTCGAGCAGCTTCGTCCATGACGATTACCTTCACGGTCGAGGTGCCGAGGTCGATACCCATGAAATAATCCATCCACGCTCCCCCCACATCGGAACTTTGACCTTACATTAGCGAGCAAATGCTAAGTAGTTGTAGCATGGCAGCTCCAATGCCGCAAGGATAATTCGCACAGGGAGCTCTTAGTCTTAACTCTTTATAATATAATAAATAAAAAATGACAAAAGATTGACATGGCGTTGGGAAGCAGTTTCTGAGTCGAGCAATGTAAGGTCAACGTGCTAGCAAATTAAACTGAATATAAGTTTTTATATTGACAATATGGAAGTTCATGCTAGTCTTTGCCCGAATCTTTGAAGTGCCCAAGGAGGGTCCAATGAGAAGAAGAGGTCTGTTGGTCGGTCTCGTTGCGCTCGCGATGCTCGGCAGCGGTTTGCAAGCTATCGCCGCTCCGATCACGATCGAGTGGTGGGGAGAGTTCACCGGTTTTGAGGCCAAGGGTACGGAAAACGCGGTAGCCCGCTGGAACGCGACCCATCCCAATGTCCAGGTGAAATATACAGGTATGCCCGATCTGGACAAGAAGGTTGTCGCTTCGGTCCGTGCCGGCAATCCCCCTGCCATCGTTTCGGTGGGAGACAACCAGAACTATCCGCAGTTTGTCGCCAACGGCATGTACACCGCCCTCGACAGCCAGCTCAAGGCCAAGAAGTTCAACATGGATGTGTATTTCCAGCCTTGGACCAACCGGGCCATGATGGTCGGAGGCAAGACCTACGGTCTGCCCTGCACCGACTGGGTTGAAGTACTCATCTACAACAAGGAAATGTTCAGGGAAGCCGGACTTGATCCTGAAAAACCGCCGAGGACCATCGCAGAAGTGACCGAAGCCCAGCGCAAGCTGACCAAGCGTGACGCAGCCGGGAACATCACCCAGATGGGTATTTCCTTCCGCACCACCTTCCCTGGCTGGTTTGTTCCCTACTACTCCTATATGTTTGGAGCCACCCCGGAAACCCTCTATGACGCCAAGGCCAAGAAATTCCTCAAGCCCGAAGCCCTCTACCAGGCCTTCGAGTGGATCCAGTCCATGGCCAAGGAATACGGTGACAAGGATCTCCAGAAGTTCGAGGCTGGTTTTGGCGGCTGGGGCACCGAGGCCGAGCCCTTCCTCTCCGGCAAGATGGCCATGTCCTGGAACGGTCCCTGGATCGCGGACCATATCTCCAAGTTCGCGCCCAACATGGACTGGGGCGTCGCCTCGGCCCCGACCGTCGATGCCATCGTCAAGAAGGGCGACTTCGGCTGGATCGGCATCGATACCTTCGCTATTCCCAAGGGAGCGAAGAACCAGAACGAGGCCCTCGATTTCATGATCTGGTTCTCCGGCAAGGAAGGCCAGTTCTACATGAACACTGGCCCCGAAGGCTCCGGTCGCATACCGACGGTCAAGGAATTTGGCGGGGCGGAGTTCTATAAGGCTGCCGTCACCAATCCCAAGCTCAAGAGCTTCATCGACATCATGGCCGGTCCTGCTGTCCTGCCGATACCCTATGGAACCCCGGCCGAGCAGGCATACAATACTGAGCTGTCGGCCATCCTTGAGCCGATCCTCAATCTCGAGATCGAACCCAGGGTCGCCGTGGACCAGGCCATCGCACGGGCCCAGGCAGCCCTCGACAAGATGAGGTAATGTCCTGAAAAAGCATGGCGTCTCCCGGGCAAACTCCCTGGAGACGCCATGGCCAGTGGATGGATGACAGGAGCGGCTATGGGCAGCACGGATGGGAACAGGCAATTACGAAGGAAGCGGCGAAGGAATTCGCTGACCGTCCTGTCCTTCCTCTCCTTGTGGCTCATCGGCTTCACGGGCCTCTTCCTCTACGCCATCGGACAGACTCTCGCTTATTCCTTCACCGACTACAATCTGATGAACGACGCCATCTGGATCGGATTGGCCAACTACACGAACCTGATCTTCAAGGACTCGGTGTTCTGGACGACCCTGGCGAACACCGGTTTTTTCGTGGTGCTCCTGGTTCCCGGCATCCTGGTCCTTGCCTTCATGCTCGCCCTCCTGGTGAACCGGAAAACCCGGATCGCGAACTGGGCGAGCGTCGCGTATTTCCTTCCCTTCATCATCCCGCTCGCGGCGACGGGCCTCGTCTGGCGCTGGATGTTCAACGGCGATTATGGAGTGGTCAATTACCTCTTTTCGCTCTTCCATCTCGAGGGGCCCAGCTGGCTTACCAGCAGCCATTGGGTGAAGCCCGCCATCGCCATCGCCGAGCTGACCTTGGTCGGGCAGTACATGATCATCTTCGCAGCAGCCCTCCAGGACGTGCCCAAGGAACTCTACGAGGCGGCGGACATCGACGGTGCATCGGGTTGGAAGAAGATCCTCAACATCTCGCTGCCCATGGTGTCTCCGGCCGCCCTCTTCAACTTCATCACCTGCCTGATCGCCGAATTCCAGATCTTCGAGATTCCCTATGTGATGACGCTCAACGGAGGATCGAGCATGCAGGCCAAGGCTTCCGGTGGGCCAGGCTGGTCGAGCACCACCTTTGCCATGTACATGTACGACAAGATGTTCAGCGAGTATGACGCGGGGACCGCGACGGCCATGGCCATCCTCTCGCTGGTCATCGTGCTGGCGATCGCCTTTCCCGTAATGCGCCTGAGCCAGCGCCTGGTCAATTACGAGCGATGACCATGACACTCAGGAAACCGCTGGCTGGCGCCCTTCTCTCGCTTCTCATGGTGGCCCTGGCCCTCGTCTTTGTCTTCCCCTTCTACTGGATGGCGCTGACCTCGCTCAAGTCACAGGGCCATGTCTATACGCGGCCCCCCGAATGGCTGCCGACCTTCTTTACTACGGGCAATTACAAGGAAGTCCTGGCGATCTTCCCCTTTTTCAGGTACCTCGGAAACACCGCCTACGCCGCCTTCCTTTCCGCGGTCGGGCAGACGCTCTGCAGCGCCATGGCAGCCTACGCCTTCGCCCGGATGCGCTGGAAGGGACGAGATGCCTTCTTCCTCGTGACGATAAGTACCATGATCATCCCGACTTCCGTCTTCGCGATTCCCTGGTACCTGTTGTACTGGAAGGTAGGCATACTCGGTACCCTGACGCCCCTGTGGCTGCCCTACTGGTTCCAGCATCCCTTCATCATCTTTCTTCTGACCCAGTTTTTCCGGGGCATACCGGAGTCGCTTTCCGACGCCGCCCGGATCGACGGTGCGAACGACTATGGGATCTTCCTGAAGATCATCGTTCCCCTCGCCAAGCCGGCCCTCTTCGCAAGCTTCCTCCTCCACTTCATCTTCATGTGGAAGAACCTCATGATTCCACTGATGTACATCAACAACGAGAAATTCTTCACGCTGAGCGTCGGTCTCCAGACCCTCCTTGGCGGCACCGTCAAGCCACCCTTCAGCCAGGTGATGGCCGCAGCCTTCATGGCGAGTCTCCCCCTGGTGATCGTGTTCCTCCTTTTCAAGAAATGGATCTTCACCGGCATAGCAGCCTCTTCGCTGAAATGATATCCTCGGACGGAAAAGACGATGTCGTTTCATGGCGCGGCGGCCTTGTGCGAAAGCCGGATGATGGATGGGTGATGAAAAAGTACCAACAGATCTATGAGGAACTGAAACGGCAGATCGATGAGCGGCAGGTCAATGAAGGCGACCAGCTTCCTACCGAATCCAGGATCATGGAACGCTATGAGGTGTCGCGTCCGACGGCGGCGAAGGCGTTCCGCATGCTCGAGGTGGAGGGCCTCGTGGTACGGAAGCCGGGCATGGGCACCTTTGTACGCGGAGCCGCCGAAAGCGGCGGGAGGGAGCTCCTCTTCGGACTGGCCTTTCCCGAATTCGGCCACGGGGAGATCTTCGATCCCATCACGAGCAACATCGCCGAGCGGGGGAAGGAAGGCAATTACAGCCTTCTGTGGGGAACTACCAAGGCAAAGGGCAGCATTTTTTCTTCCGATGAACTGCTTGGCCTATTCGACGAGTTCATCTCGCGCAAGGTCGACGGCGTCTTCTTCGCTCCGCTCGAAGGACCTGCTGATACCCGTCTCGCCAGTCGCAAGGCTCTGGAAAGACTGGGGAGTGCCGGCATACCGGTTGTTCTCATTGACCGCGATCTCTGCCTCTTTCCCGATCGCAGTTCCTACCCCTTGGTCGGTATCGACAACCTGAAAGCCGGGTATAGGGTAACCGAGCATTTTCTGAAGCAGGGGCAGTCGCGGGTCGATTTCCTATGGCTTCCCTATGAGGCCTACACGATCGACCTGCGCCAGAGGGGATACCGCATGGCCCTGCACGAATGCGGAATCATGGCATCCGCAGACTGGATCCATACGGGCGAACCCGAGGACCGGCTCTTTGTCGAAAAGCTCCTTGCCTCGGGAGCGACCAATATCATCTGCGGCAACGACGAAACCGCCGCCCTCCTCATGAGCTCGCTCCGCGAGATGGGAGTGGGCATCCCCGAGAGCATCAGGCTGGCCGGTTTCGACGATGTGCGCTATAGCCGCCTCATCTCAGTGCCCCTCACGACAGTCAGGCAACCAGTCCGGGAAATCGCCGAACGGGCGGTACTCGAAATGCTGGGGCTCAAGTCCAGGAAGAGTGAAAGCATGCCGACCACCTCGCTGGTGGATGCGGAACTGGTCATCCGGAAGTCCTCGATCGTGCCTTCGACGGGGAAAACAGCTTAAAGGAGCTACGAATGAAGATCTACCTCGACTCGGCCAATCTCGAGGATGTGTCCCGCGCCCTCGAGTCGGGACGGATAGATGGAGTTACGACGAATCCGAGCATCATCGCGCGCGAGGGGCGACCCTTCAAGGCCTGCATCGAGGACATACTCAGGATGGGTCCCCACCTTACCGTCCTGGCCGAAGTGGTTTCGAAAAGCGCGGCAGCCATGGAAGCCGAGGCGCGCGACCTGGCCAGCCTCAGTGCGGCCATCGTCATCAAGCTGCCCTGCACCGCCGAGGGAATCGCGGCTGCCCGGAAGCTTTCTGGTTCGGGCATACGCACGACGGTGACCCTGGTATTCAGCCTCAACCAGGCTATCGCTGCGGCCTGCGCCGGTGCCGATTTTGTCGCCCCCTTCGTCGGGCGCCTCGATGATATCGACTCGGACGGGATAGGCCTCGTCCGCTCGATCAAGGAGACCCTCGTCGCCCATTCGATGAAGACCCAGGTGATAGCCGCCTCGGTGCGGAGTCCCTTCTCGGTTTCCCGGCTCTTCATCGCCGGTGCGGACATCGTGACCCTGCCCTACAAGCTTCTCGGCCAGATGATCCAGCATCCGCTCACCGATCAGGGCATGGCTGCCTTTGAGCGCGACTGGGTCAAGGTTCCGGACTGAGCCCCCTAGCTCCGGTCTGTCCAGTCCGCGTGCGCGTACTTAGTCTGTACTAGTTCTTCTGTGCGCATTCGCTCAGCCTCCTTCATTTCCGAAGGCTCCAGATGGAGTCCGAGTTCTTCCTCGAAGGCTGCCACGAAGGCGGTGGCGGCGACTTCCCAGGTTGGAGCCCTCCCCAGTACCGTCTCGACCGTCGTTGCCCGCGACAGCAGCTTCACGGCAGCAGCCTGGCGCGCAGGCCCGTCGGGAAAGGCGAGGGCCCGGGTGATGCGCGAAAGGTCGCCGCTGAGTGGCAGCGTTCCGTGCTGGAGCACGCTGTCCCGATTGCGCGCCTGCGCCGAGCCGACGAGCTTCTTCCCAGCTATGACGATCTCGTAGGACGAGGGAACCTCGAAGCAGACGGGGCCCTTGGTCTGGGCCGAGGGTGGCGCCTCGCCCTGCATTTCGACGGGAAGCCCCAGTGAGCGGAGGCCTGCCATGAGGGCCTTCGCCAGGCGGCGGTAGCTTTCAAGGATGCTGCCCTGCACGCGCGGCTCCCCGATGGGCGCGATCACCGAGTAGGTCAGTTCGTCGATGTGGAGGATGGCGCGTCCGCCCGAGGCGCGGCGGACCAGGTCCCAGCCATGCTCGGCCAGGGCCGCGTCATCGACGTCCCCGCGCGATTGTCCGAGGCCCAGGGAAAGGCAACCTGGCGCCCAGGAATAGAGGCGCAGCAGCGGCGGAGATTCGCCGTGGCCCACAGCCTCGCGGAGAGCCTCGTCCGCAGCCATGTTCCAGGCTCCGCGTGCCAGTGGGGTCTTCAGGAGTCGCCAGGTATCCATGGGGTCAGCCTCCCTGCAGTGCAGTGTGTTCGAGTACGATACCTATTGTTTCGGACTTCTTGCTCTCATGTCTTGATGGTACCGGGATTGATCTTCGGGTTGTAATGCTCTTCAGGCATTTGCTTCTTCCATGAGCTTGAGGACCGTGGCTTTCAAGTCCGGTAGATAGGTCACGACGATTGACCAGATCCGATCGTCATCGACTGCGGCATAGCCATGAATGAGCCTGTTGCGCAATCCTATGATTCTTGGAGCGCCGGGGAAAGGCGTAGTCGGGAATTCATCGAGAAGCTGCTTGGTAGCCTCACCGCATATTTCAAGGCTTCGTTCCACTGCGCGGCGGATAGCCAGGTTGGCCTTATAGTCTTCGCCATCTTTGACCATTGCCATGAATGACTCAATTTCCTCGCATGCCTTTCGGATGTCCTCGCAGTATTTGAGATAGCGGAGATTCACAGGATCGCCTCCCTCGTGTTCTCAAGTTCCATCAAGAAGTACTTGTTGGTAATCGAGGACAGGGTCACAAGATCTACTTCGCGCCCTGTGAGTTTTTCGATCTTGTCGCCGAGATCCCAATACAAGTCTGCGTAATCTTTGGTAGTGATGCCTTTTTCGAACTCGATGAGAAGATCGAGGTCGCTGTCATCCTTGAAATTTTCCCGAAGCGCCGAGCCAAAGACATAGGCTGTCTTGACTCTGTGGTCAGCCAGAATTCGCCGAATATCGTCAAGGCGTGCGTGAATGTCTGGATGGAGCATTTCATTGCCCTCCCCGAATATATGGCCTGATGCTTTCTTTGCTCATGCCAACCTTGATCTTGTCGCTGGCAAGGACATCGAGGACCGTGGGGAGGATCTTCTGAAAATCGCGATGCAAGGCCATAGATCACCTCTTCTCCATGAGTCTATTCCCTGCTCGCATTCCTGTCATCCCTCAACAGCGCAGGTCCGCCCTCAGCTCGCGTCCTCCCGCCGTGCCGACTTCCTGTCCGCCACAAGAAGGATGGTCTTCCTGAGGCGCACCGATTTGGGGGTGATCTCCACCATCTCGTCGTCGCGGATGAACTGGATGGCCTTCTCGAGGGTCATGGGCTGGATGGGGGTCAGGGTGAGGGCCTCGTCCTTCAGTACTGAACGCATGTTCGAGAGCTTCTTGGGCTTCGAGGGGTTTACGTTGAGGTCCTGGTCGAGGTTGTGCTCGCCGACGATCATGCCCTCGTAGACGGGATCGCCGGGCACCACGAAGAGGCGGCCGCGCGGCTCCATGTGGAAGAGGGCGTAGGTAACCGCGTTTCCAGCCCGGTCTGCGACCAGGGAGCCGGTGAAGCGGTCGATGAAGTCTCCCCGATATTCCTCGTAGCCGGAAAGATATGAATTGAGAATACCCGTGCCCTTGGTGTCGGTGAGAAAGAGGTCGCGGTAGCCGATCAGCGAGCGCGTGGGCACGGAGAACTCGAGCTTGACGCGACCGCCTCCGTGCGAGACGTAGGTCAGCATGCGGCCCTTCCTCGAGGACAGGCGCTCGGTGACCACCCCGGCGAAGGGCTCGGCGACGTCGACGGAGAGGTGCTCGATGGGCTCGAGCTTCTTCCCGCCTTCGTGGCGGTAGATCACTTCGGGGCGGCCGACACAGAGCTCGAAGCCCTCGCGGCGCATCATTTCAATGAGGATGACCAGCTGGAACTCGCCCCGGCCCTTTACGCGGTACTGGCCCGCAGTGCCCGACTCCTCTACCTGGATGGATACGTTGCGGAGAGTCTCTTTCCGGAGGCGGGCGATGAGCTTGCTCGTCGTTACCTCGGTGCCTTCAGTGCCCGCCATCGGCGAAGTGTTGACGTTGAAGCGCATCGACACGGTGGGCTCGTCGACGATGATGCGTTTCAAGGCCTTGGGCGCGTCCCTCGTGCAGATGGTGTCCCCGATGTGTACGTCGTCGATGCCCGAGAGCACGACAATATCTCCGGGTTCGGCGCTCTGGCTTTCGACGATGCGCGGTCCCACGTAGGTCTGGAGCTTGGAGACATTGAGCGTCTTTTTGACGTTGCCATCCCCGATGCATACCAGGTTGTCCTTGGAGTGGACCGAACCATTTATGACCTTTCCGATGGCCTGGCGACCGAAGTAGTCGGAATAGGAAAGGTCGGAGACAAGCATCTGGAAGGGCTCCGCAGAGGAGTAGGAAGGCGGTTTGACGCGGGCGATGATGGTTTCAAAAAGGTATTTCAGGTCCTCGGCGTCTCCGTCGAGCGTGGCCTTGGCAACGCCCGACCTTCCGATCGCGTAGACGAGGGGGAACTCGAGCTGTTCGTCGTCGGCCCCGAGGTCGATGAAGAGGTTGATGATTTCCGAGAGCACTTCATCGGGGCGGGCGTCGGGGCGGTCGATCTTGTTGATGACGACAACGACGGAGAGCTTGCCCTCGAGGGCCTTGTTGAGGACGAAGCGCGTCTGGGGCAGCGGTCCCTCCGAGGCATCCACCAGGAGGATGGCTCCATCGACCATCGAGAGTGCCCGCTCCACCTCGCCGCCGAAATCGGCGTGGCCCGGGGTGTCGAGGATGTTGATCTTCACGCCTTCCCAGATCACCGAACAGTTTTTCGCGGCGATGGTGATGCCGCGCTCGCGTTCGAGCTCCATGCTGTCCATGAGGCGCTCCTGCGTCTCCTGCCCCTCACGGAAGACACCTGACTGCCTGAACATGGCATCGACGAGGGTGGTTTTTCCGTGGTCGACGTGGGCAATGATGGCGATATTCCTGATGCGGTCGTTCGATGCGTCCTTGGGGATCATGCGCTTCCTGGGAGGGATGTCTGGCGGGGATTCGTCACTATAACCGAAAATCCACGGATGTGACAGGAGCCTGCGACTCAGTATCCTCGAGTCGACAATAAGGTCCAATAAGGGTAGAATGCCCCTGTGCCGTCCAGTCGCGGAGGAAAAAGATGAGCCTCGAATCCAGCTTTGCGCCTTACAGGTCCAACATCGTCGGGATAGACGCCACGATGCCCCTTTCGGACGGACGCCGCGTTCCCATCGTCTATGCCGACTGGACCGCTTCTGGCAAGCTTTACCGTCCCATCGAGGACTTCATGCTCCGCGAGATCGGCCCCCTTGTCGCGAATACCCATACCGAGACGACCTATACCGGTACCGCCATGACCCGCGCCTACCACGCTGCCCGCGAGATCATCAAGCGCCACGTCAAGGCAGGCCCCGACGATTCCCTGATCTTCACCGACTTCGGAATGACCGGAGCCATCAACAAGCTCCAGCGCCTCCTGGGCCTCCGCATGCCGGAGAGTTGCAGGCATGAGTGCGGCGACCGCTCGCACAGGCGGCCCCTCGTCCTCATCACCCACATGGAGCACCACTCCAACCAGATCACCTGGGAGGAATGCGAGGTCGACGTCCGCATCGTGCCGCGAGACGAGGCGACCGGCCTGCCGGACCTCGGCTGGCAGGAACGCATCTGCCGGGAGAATGCCGACCGCCCCCTCCTCATCGGTGCCTTCACCGCCGGCTCCAACGTGACGGGGCTTCTCACGCCCTACCACCAGATGGCGGCCGTCATGCATCGCCATGGCGGCCTCTGCTTTGTGGACTTCGCGGCGGCCGCCCCCTACATAGACATCGACATGCACGGGCCGGGAGAGGGCGAGTACCTCGACGCCATCACCTTTTCGCCGCACAAATTCCTCGGCGGCCCTGGTTCCTCTGGCGTCCTTGTCCTTCACAATTCCCTCTATCGGCGCAGTGTGCCGGACCAGCCGGGGGGCGGCACGGTCAAGTGGACCACGCCCTTCGGGACCCATGCCTATGTCGAGGGCATCGAGGCCCGGGAGGACGGCGGTACTCCCGGCTTCCTTCAGGCGATGCGCGCCGCCCTGGCCGTCAAGGTGAAGGAATCCATGGGTGTCGAGGCCATCCATGACCGCGAGAAGGAGCTGCTCGACATCATCATCGGCGAGTTCCGGAGGGAGCCGGCCATCATGCTCCTCGAGGGGGAGAACCTCGAGCGCCTGGGCATACTGTCCTTCTACGCGCCGGGCGAGCACCATAACCTCATCGTCAGGCTCTTGAACGACCGCTTCGGTGTACAGACCCGGGGCGGCTGCTCCTGCGCGGGAACCTACGGCCACATACTCTTCAGCATTGGAAAGACTACTTCGCGCCACATCACCGACCTCATCGATTCGGGCGACCTTTCGGAAAAACCCGGCTGGGTGCGGGTGTCCATACATCCCACCATGACGGATGCCGAGGCCCGGCATGTCGGCAGCTCCGTGGTGGAGGTCATACGCAACTACCGTGAATGGGGCCAGGACTACGAGTTCGACCGTGAGTCGGGCGAGTTCCTTGCCAGGCAGCCTGCCGCGGCCGTCTCCGGCCTGATGGAGGGCTTCGAGCCTCTTCCGGCCTTCGAGGCTGGTCGACGCTGAGCGCAGGAGCTTCCACGCAGGGAGGGGGCATCAGGGGTTCTGACTATGCCCGCGCCACCCGTACCTCCATGGCGGCAGGTGGCTTCGCCGCCCTTTTCATGACCGTCTGCAACATCCAGCCCATCTTCCAGGTATACCTCGCCAACCACCTCGGGGCCCCCGCTTCGCTGCTGGGTACCCTTTTCGGTTTCATGCTCGCGACCGGAGCCTTGCAGCTGGTTTCGGTTTTCATCTACCGCGCCCTGCCACGTCGGAAGACCTACTTCATCGCAATGTCCGTGATCCACCGCTTCCTCGGCCTCGGGATCGCGGCCTCCGCCTTCCTCTTCCTCACAGGGAAGAGCGGCATCGAAGCGGCGCGGCTGGCCGCCCTGGCCCTGGCGCTCTCCTGGGTCTTCATGAACATTTCGACCTCGGGATGGCTGTCCTGGATGGCCGACCTCGTGCCCGAGGACGTGCGGGGCTCTTTTTTCCTGCGCCGCTCGGCCATCTTCCAGACCGTCACAGTGCTGTGGTTTTTCGCCGCAAGCGTCCTTCTGGACCTCGTGCCCGAGTCTGGCCGTTCCTGGGCCTACGCCGCCATCTTCGGCATCGGTGCCCTGGGCGGCATTGTCGACATCCTCCTCCATGTCCGCATCCCCGAACCAGCGCCTCCCCCCGTCGAAGGAAGGCTCACTGCGGCGGAATTCCTTTCCCCCTGGGCGACCGCAATTTCCTCCGCTTTTCCCTGGGCACGGGTATCGCGGTCTTTGCCGTCAACGTGGCTGCCCCCTTCCAGGCGCCGCGCATCACCGACCTGGCCTTCGTCGGCGCACCCAACGTCTGGCTGGGCATCATGACGGTCATCAGCATCCTGGCATGGGTGGCCATGGCGCCCCTGTGGGGCTTCGTGATGGACCGTTACGGCCGGAAACCTGCCGTAGTGCTGGGCTGCCTCATCGTCGGTGGCTGGATGGGCTATTTTTTCATCGATCATGGCAATTACAGCTATATCCTGCCCATTGTGGCGCTTTTCCAGGGCTTCTTCGGGCCAGCCCTCTGGGAGGGCGCGGGACAGCTGATGCTGACCCTGGCCCCTCCTCCGCGACGCGTCATCTACATAGCCTGGTACAACACCATCGTGGGTCTCGTGGCCGCGCTGGGGCCGATGGCCGGCGGTCAGCTGATGGAAGCCTTCGGCGGCAGCGGTCACGCCGCCATATGGGGGCCCTTCGCCCGGCTCAAGGCCCTTGTCCCGGGCTTTGATGGCTTTAGTGCCGTGCATATCGTGGCCCTTGTTGTCATGGTGCTGGCAGTGCTGGTCCTGCGCGGTGTGCGCGAGGGCAGGGAGAGGCCGATCGCAGGCCTCATCACGCAGATGGCCAGCGCGGGGCTCTTCCGCACCTACGCTTCGCTCCTGGACCTCCGTCGCCACGCGGGCGATCCGCGCGTCGCCCGTGCCTTGCGACGCATCGACGGTGACGAGGGTGAACTCGTGGTGCACGAGGTGATAGGCCGGCTCGACGATCCGGAGCCCGAGGTTCGCGAGGAGGCCATACGCGCCCTCGGCCGCATCGGCGGCGAAGAGGCACGCGACGCCCTGGAGTCACGGCTCCTGGACCTGGGCTGGGACCTCCGCGTTGAGGCTGCGCGGGTCCTCGGGCGCCTGGGCGATCCTGCCTCGTTGCCAGCTCTGGAGGCGGCGATGCGGGAGGGGGGGACAGCCCTCCGCGCTGCTTCGGCCCAGTCCATAGGCGCCCTTTCAGGAGGTCCCGGCAGCCTGTCCCTGGCGAGCATTTTCTCGGCCGAAAGCGATCACCGTGTCCTGGAGGCTGCAGCCCTCGGGGCTGCCTCGCGCCCCCGCCATGGCGAGCCAGATTCAAACCAATTGGCTGAAGCCCTGCTGGGGCTCTACCGTGGCCTCTTCGATTCCTCCGGTCAGGGCGGGCGCCGGCAATACATCATGGCCATGGCCAACCTTCTCGGGGACGCAGCTGATTTCTCCCCCTATCTCGGCGGCCTTGGAGCTGCCGGCCAGCAATCCGGAGGAGAGGAGTCCCGCGCCGCTCTTTTCAAGGCTCTGGAAGGGCGGCTCCGGTCCTTGGGTGCGACCACCCCGGCAATGCCGCCGGGACTTGCCGCAGACCTGGCCGAAGCGGTCGAGTCGGGAAGTGGCAGGGAAGCCCTCAGGCTTCTCCTCGATGCGGGCGACGTGGCCTTGTACGCCATGCTGGGGCCAGCCCGCGATCGCGATGAGCTGTCCGAACTCATCGCCCGGGCTGACTCGCGCCTTGGCGCCTGGGATGCCGTGGCCCGTGCCTGTCGATCTGAACTCGGCTCTCCCGGGGCGGAAGTAGGTCTGGATGAACCGGGCGCCTTGCTGGCCCTCCTGGGCGCCTGGTTCCTTTCCAAGGACTAGCCTTTTATTTTTTAACCTTTGCTGCAAAGGCCAAGTAGAGCTTGTCGAGGGCGGCGGTGTAGGTCTTGTAGTGCTCGCCTATCTTCCCGTCCTTGTCCTTGTAGTCGCTCTGCATGTCAGCCCACTCGTACATCAGTTCGACCTGGTCGAGGATGGGCTTCGGATTGCCTGCGGCGTCCTTCCAGTCCTTGTTGTAGACGAAGACGTAGGGCACCTGGAGGCGCGGCGCGGCAACGACCTTGCCGTCCTTGTCGGTGTAGCTGATGTCGCGCTCACGCATGGCACCGTACTCGACGCTGATGCCGGGGAAGTACTTGTTGACCAGGTCGACGTAGAGGTTGGCGTAGGCATTCTTCGAGTCGCGGAGGTGGAAGATGTTGCCATCGACGCGGGTGTCCCACATGTAGACAGTGTCGATGTTGTATTTTTTCGCGTACTGGTTGACGACGTCGATGACGGCGCGGGTGTTCGGGCACCAGGGGCCGCCGAACATGATGGCATAATTTCCCTGGCTTTCGAGGATCTTCTTCAGTTCGACATAGCCGACGGTCCTGATGACCCAGGGTGCATCCTTCTGGTCGATGACCGTGACACCGGCGGCGCGGGCGTTGTAGCCCTTCGCGAAGAGGGTCAGGTCGTCGACGTAAGTGAGTTTAGTTGCTACCTTTTTGGACCCGGAGGTCGTGGAAACGGCGTCGAAGAGGGGGCGGATCTCCTTCTTGTAGGCCTCGATCTTCGCCGGATCGTCCTTGCCGCCGGTCTGGAAATCCTTGTCCCAGAGGAGCATCTTCTCGTAGGAGGCGATGATGGGCGCGGGACTGCCCTTGGTGTCTCTGGCGGCCCTGTTGTATAGGAAGAGGAAGGGAACCTGGAGGCGGGCGGCGGCGACGGCCTTTCCGTCCTTGTCCGGATAGGCAATGTCCTTCGTATGGTCGGCGCTGTACTCCACCTGGATGTTGGAGAGGTACTTGTTCACGAAGTCGACGTAGAGGAAGGCTCCGGTGTTTTTTGAGTCGCGGAGGTGCATGGTTGCGCCGTCGATGCGCCAGTCGAAGTTGTAGATCGTCTTGACACCGTACTCGTTGGCCACGTCGTTGATCTGCCCGATGACAGCCTGGGTGTTGGGGCACCAGGCGCCGCCGAAGAGGACCAGGAAGGTGCCGTCGCTCTCCATGAGCTGCTGGAGCTGGTTGTAGGACAGGCTCCTGAAGACGGGGTTGGCCGTCATGTGGGCGAAGTTCTCGGTGCCGAAATACTGGTAGGTCGAGTTGATTCCCGGGGCCGCGGTGGCCGTGGCCGCGAACCCAAGGGCCAACAGGACCGAAACCAGGAGCCTGAATGCTCCTATCCTCATAGCTAGGACCTTCTTCATGATGCTTCCTCCCTCACTGATATGAGCAATGCGCTTGGATATCCTCGAGGCCGCCCGCTGTGGCTGATGCTACCGGCGCGGCCCTGATGGTGTGTCAGGGGCAGGCAGCCCCGTCGGCGGCCGCGGGCAGGGCTGGCAGTTCGCCTCCTGGCGCGGTTGTCGCCGGCATGCCACTGCTTCCCGGTCCGGTTCCCGCCAGGGGAGCGGTATCGCCCGGGATGATGACGCTGTTGATGATGAGGCCGCTGCTCGAACCCGCCGGGGTCGCGCTGGCCGGTTCGAGGGCATGGCCCCGCTGGTAGTCGGCCATGGCGAACATGCCCGAGAATATCAGTATGAGGACGGCAAGCAACGCTACGGAATTGCGATTCATGGCAGTACTCCTTTCCTGGCATCCTCTCTCGCCAGGCAGCCTCGTTTCAAGGGCGTGTGAAATATTCCCGTTTGCTCAGATGGGCTGGACCTGGTCCAGTTCCATGTCGCGGTTGTTGTAGGTCGTCATGTCCACCTCCTTCATGACGCGCCCCGTGATGGCTCCCGCGACGAAGGCGTCGGAGACGTTGAGGGCCGTGCGCCCCATGTCGATGAGGGGTTCGATCGAGATGAGGACCCCCGCGAGGGCGACCGGGAGGTTGAGGGAGGACAGTACTATGAGGGCCGCGAAGGTAGCCCCCCCCCCGACACCTGCCACGCCAAAGGAGGAGACTGCGGTCACGAGGGCCACGGTGAGGAGGAATCCGATGTCGAAGGGATTGATGCCCACCGACGGGGCGATCATCACGGCGAGCATGGCCGGATAGATGCCGGCACAGCCATTCTGGCCGATGGCCGTTCCGAAGGTCGCCGAGAAATTCGCTATCGCCTCGGAGATGCCCATCTTCTTCGTCTGCGCCTCGATGGTCAGGGGAATGGTGCCCATGCTCGTGCGGGACATGAAGGCGAAGGTGAGGACAGGCCAGGCTTTTTTCAGGTAGATCCAGGGATTGAAATCGAAGACCGAGAGGAGGAATAGATGAATTATGAACATGACAATCAAGGCGGTGTAGGAGGCAAGGATGAACTTGAGGAGGTTGACGATGGCCCCGTAGTCGGTGCTGGCCAGGGTCGATGACATGATGGCCAGGACTCCGAAGGGCGTGAGCTTGAGGATGATGCCGACAAGGCGCATCGTGACGGCGTAGGCCGCGTCGACGCCCTTCTGGACGAATTCCGCCTCGGCAGGATGTTTTTTCCTGATGCCCAGGGCCGCGACACCGAGGAAGGCCGAGAAGACGACGACCGCGAGGGTCGAGGTGTTCCTCGCTCCCGTCATGTCCTTGAAGGGGTTCTGGGGGATGATTTCGAGGATCTTGTCGGCCAGGGGCGTGGTGGCAGTGCCGGTATTCTGCTGGAGGGTCGCGGCGCGGTGCTGTTCTGCCGTACCCTGGGTGATCTGCCGGGCGTCGAGTCCGAAGGCGAGGGCCGAGGTCTCGCCGACCAGCGCGGCGATCCCGGCCGTCAGCACGAGGGTCAGTATCACGCTGGCGCTCATCTTCCCGAGGTTCCTGACGTCCTTGAGCTTGAGGATAGCCGAGATTATGGAAACCATGACCAAGGGAATTATGATCATCCTGAGGAGGTCGACATAGCCATTGCCGACGAGGCCGAACCAGGGGAGGACCTGGTCGAGGACTGCCTTGTTCCTTCCGAAGGCAAACTTGAGCAGGAGGCCCAGGACTACGCCCATGCCAAGTGAGACCAGCACCCTCCTGGCGAAGCTGGCCTTCCTGACCTGCATCATGGCGAGGAGGGCGATGCAGACGACAAGCGCGGCCAGACCGAGGATCGTGAAAGCGATGACCATCCAGTGCCTCCC
This sequence comes from uncultured Spirochaetota bacterium, assembly GCA_903821875.1. GTDB lineage: Bacteria > Spirochaetota > Spirochaetia > Treponematales > Rectinemataceae > CAIJMU01. The sequence continues at coordinate 7,416 of CAIJMU010000077.1, read as the reverse complement.
AGGCAAGCTGCCGAACGGCGATGCGGAAATCGGATCCGCATGCTTTGCCGACGATCTCCATTCTATTCGGAGAAACGCCGGACTTTCAAGCTTCCCGGCCCTGCCCACCCGCGGCATCCCGGTATTGACCTCGCGGGGGCTTGCAGGACATTGTCGGGAACTGCCATGAATCCATTGTCCGTTCCACACTCCGAAACCCGCAGCGACCAGTCGAGCGAGCGCGTCAGAGGCATGTTGTCCTTTGCCGCCTGCGCCATGCTCTGGAGTACCGCTGGCATCTTCATCAAGATCCTGCCCTGGAATGCGCCCCTCATCGCGGGAGTCCGGAGCCTCATCGCGGGCATCTTCCTCCTTGCCTGGATCGGGAAGCCGCGCTTCCACTGGTCCTTCGCGCAGGTGGCGGCCGCTGTCCTCAACACGGCCACCATGTGCCTCTTCGTCTACGCGAACAAGACCACGACCTCGGCCAACGCCATCCTCCTCCAGTATTCGGCCCCTGTCATCACCGCAGTCGCCGGTGCCCTCATCCTCCGGGAAAGGCCCAGGGCCGAGGAGGTCGTAGCCTTCCTATTTGTGATGATCGGCATGGGCATCTTCTTCATGGATTCGCTGGGCGGTGGCATGCTCCTCGGAAACCTCGCCGCTGCGGCGACTGGCCTGACCTTCGGCCTCTACTTCGTGTTCATGAGGATGCAGAAGGACGGATCCCCCCTCGAGTCCAACCTCCTGTCCCAGTGGTTGACTGCCCTGGTGATGCTGCCGATCGCGGTCTTCCTGCCCATGCCCGCCATCACGACGGGATCGGTCCTCGCCATCCTCGCGCTCGGCGTGCTCCAGATAGGCCTGGCTGCAGTGTTCTTCGCCTATGGAATCAAGCGGGTCACTGCGGTCCAGGGAGTCCTCGTCGCCTTGATCGAGCCCTTCTTCAATCCTTTCTGGGTCTTCCTCTTCATGGGGGAGCGACCTTCGTCCGCAGCCATTGTCGGTGGTTCAATAATCGTGGTCGCGGTCACGGCCGCCTCGGTCATCGGCGCGCGCCGCGCTGCCCGGGCGGCCTCCTGAAGCCAGGAGTGGATATCCCGAGGCTCCCGATGGAAAACAGGCCAGTCCCTGCCGGAATCCCCCTCGCGAAACTCGCGGCCCCGATCTTCGCCGAGAATCTCGTCCGTACCTCCCTCATCGCGATTGACCAGCTCATGCTCTATGCCTTCTCGGTCGAGGCAGCCGCGGCGATGAGCGCGGCTTCGCAGCTCGCCTTCTTCCTCCAGCTCCTCTATCTGATGCCCTCGCAGGGCGCCGGCATCCTCGTGGCCCAACGCCTTGGTGCGAGGAAGCGCGAGGAAGCCGAGTCCTACGCCTGGGCCGGAATCGTCATGGTCTTGAGCTTTTCAGTACTCGTCAGCATTGGATATATCTTCTTTTCAGGATCCGCGCTCGGCCTCTTCGCCCTCGCCCCCGGCGTCAGGACAGGGGCCGTAACATTCCTGTCCATCTACGGTGGCGCGAGCCTCTTCATGGCCCTCAACATCGCCCAGGCGGTCATCCTCCGCTCCTGGGGCTACACCCGCGATGTGATGGTGGCCAACATCTCGGCCCTCTGCTGCACGATCGCGGGCAACTACCTCGCCCTGTTCGGACCCTTCGGACTGCCAGTCCTGGGCCTGGCCGGGGTCGCGGCTTCAAACGTGGCGGGACAGATGGTAGCCTCGGTGATCCTGGCGCGGGCCATGCGGAAGAGGGGAATAAGGCTCGGAGGCTTACGGAGAGCCTTCAGGATCCCGCGGAACGTGATCCGTGGAATACTGTCCATCGGCCTGCCTACAGCGGGCGAGAACATCTCCTACAACCTTTCCCAGGTTGTCATTGCGGCGATAATCTCCGGCATGGGCACAGTCTCCCTGGCAGCCTATGGCCTCGTGATAGCCCTTTCGAGGTACGTATTCATCTTCGGGATCTCGGTCGGCATGGCGGCGCAGATCCGTGTGGGATGGCTGGTCGGAGCTGGCTGCCATGACGAGGCAGCCCGTTTGCTGCCGAAGTGGCTGGCTCTCGCTTCGGCCATCTCGGTGACCCTCGCGGTGATCCTGAATATCGTCAAGCTTCCCCTTATCGCGATTTTCACGCGCGACGCTGCCATAGCGGGAATTGCAGCCGCTGTCCTCTCCGTCGCGATCGTCTACGAGCCGGGCAGGAGCCTGAACACCGTCGTGATTCCGGCCCTGAAAGGCGCAGGCGACGTGCGGTTTCCCGTGGCTGTCGGCGCAGTGTTCATGTGGGGTGTATCGGTATCCGGAGCCTGGTTCCTCGGCCGCGTGCTTGGCCTCGGACTGCTGGGCGTCTGGATCGCCATGTGCACGGACGAATGGCTGCGTGGGCTCTTCATGCTGGGACGCTGGCGGTCGGGTCGGTGGAGGAAGGGGAGCTGAGGGCATTACAATCCGGCCGAAGCCGGGGCTCTCCCTGCATTTGTCCTACATGGGCCTATTCCACAGCCAGCGGCGGGTATTCCCTGTCCACGGCCTCGTGCATTTCCTTGAGTTCGGCCATGATCCCGTCTGCCACTGCCTGCTTGGGGTCCTCGATGAGGTGGTGACCTGGCGCGTGCTTGACTTTCTTGCGGAAGCTGTCGCAGTCATGGGGTCCGTGCACGTCAATGATGACCCTGTCCTTGCACAGGAGGTCTTCCTGCATCTCTCCCATCTCAGGATTGAGCCTGAGGATGCTGCCGTTGAGCGAGACCATGCACATCTTCGAGAAGCTCTTGATGTAGGAGTCGATCTCGCGCACGCCCTTGGCCGAGTCGGGAACCCCGGGCCTGTAACGTGTACCGGAGGGGAAGACGAGGATGAGCTTGCCCTTCGTCTTGATCTCGCCGAGGACCCTCATGGAACGGCGGTTGACAGCGACGCTCCTCATGAGCTCGGCGACGATGGCCGCCGGATCGGCATGCCCACCCTTCCTGAGGGAATCCACGGCACGGCTTGGATAGATCACGAGCCGCGTGTAGGCCTCGCTGAAGGCCGCAACGACAGGATTTGCCTCGTTGAGCTTGATTCCGGCAATTGCGACGATCGCGTCGGCGATCTCCTGGCCTCCCGGTACGACCTTCCGGATGAGATAGTGGAGGACGGGAAGGTCGAAGTTGGAGAAGTGCTCGAGGAGGAGGAGGCAGGGCTCTCCTGCCTTCGAGGCAGCCATCAGTTCCACGAGTCGCTCGGAGTGGAGTATGGTCGAGCCCGGCAAGAGGACGTCCTCGATGATCCTGTCGATGAAGGGCAGGATTTCCGGGTTGCCCTCCTGGAAGACGTTGTGCTCCCCGACTTCGAGCTGGGCCTTCGACCTGGACATCATCTTCATGAGGTGCTCGCGGTAATTGACACTGATTGGTTGCATCTCGTCTCCTGTGGCGCCTCGCGCCTTCGGTGGATTGTCGGGAGCCAGGGCCTCAGTAGCCGTCAGAGCGGGACCGGTTGTTGTCCTTCTGGCAAAGCTCCTGGTATATGTAGCTTCTCGTCTTGAGCTTGTCCTTGATGGCCTGCTGGAAGGGCATGAGGCGCCAGAACTCGGCTCGTACTTCCTTGTCGAGCTTCTGCATTCCCTCGCTTTCCTTGGTCACCCAGATGATGTAGTCCTGGATGAAGGCTTCCTTGACGTCGCCCTTCAGCTTCTTCGAGGTGAACCACTGGTAGTAGCTGCCGGTAAGTCCCTCTTCCATCCAGTAGTAGGAGGCTTTTTCCTTCGCAACCTGCCACCTGAGGTCGGCAACGGCGTAGATGACGGCGGCCTGGACATTCTTCGGGTAGAGGGGGATGGCGACGCGGCCGCGGCCCGAGGCGCGGTTGAACTTGTCGAAGGGCTCCCAGCAGATGCCCTGGTCGCCGAAGGCCGGCACGAGGATGATGTAGGGTACTATGCGGTTGAGCACGTTCTTGTAGGGGCGCATGAAGGCCTGTGAGTCGATGCTTTCGATCCAGGCGAGATTCTTGATGACATTCTCCCGCGTTGATATATCGCGGATCGAACCGTGGAAATGGTCCTTCGTCAGTATGGGGAACTGGTTGCCCTGGCGGCCGATGCAGAGCTTTACCATTTGCTTGATCGTCTCGAATTCCTGGGCGACCGACTGGAGGTCCGCCTTGGTTTCTCCGCCGAAATCCTTGGCCTTGGTTTCCATGTCCTCTAGCATCTCGCTCGCTTTTTCGTACTCGTCGATGTTGAGGGCGAGGGCCTTGTCCGTGACCGAGAGCTTCCGGAGTATCTCCATGACCTCCGAGGCTGCCTTGCGCTGGCCTTCCGTGTAAGGCGCGGGGATGTTGAGAAGGCCCGGCTGGCTTGTTCGGCTGCAGACCTCCTCGACCTTGGCTCCCAGTTCGGATTCGAGGCTTCTCCGCTCCTCGGCCTTGGCTTTCAGCATTCCCTCGACAGCGTCCTTGCGACCCTGGGCTTTCTGGAGGGAGGCGTTGACCTTGGCTCGGTCATCGCCGCGCGCACTCTTGACCTCATCGGTGGCGCTGGCCTTTATCTGGCCATTGGAGACGCCTTTTATCCATTCGTCCACATAGTAGATCGGCTCGTCGATGTCCTTGTTGAAAACGATCTTCGCGAGGGTGTCGCGCTGTTCGGGAGTAATAAGGGAGGGCAGGAGGACTCCATAGCGGAGCACGAGCTTTTTCGAGATGTGCGTCGAAGGCCCGATAGAGTGGATCGAAACATTGGTGGCAAGGTACCAGTAGGCCGAGACAATCTGCTGGCGGAAGACGCTCCTGTCCTTGGGGTCGGTAGCCTTGAGATATTTCGACAGGATTTCGTGGACCCGCTGGGCCTCGTCGCCCTCGTTGGCAAGCGCACGCTTGTAGAAGTCAGGATCGGCGAAGAAGTCGGCAGCCTTCTCCTCCTCGAACTTCGTGACGGGGGCAAAAGTCTTCCTGGTGAGGTCGACGGAGGACTCGTTGCGGGGCTTTGCTTCGCCATCGGTGTCGAGGCCGCCAAAAAGCGCTTCGAAATCGGGTGCTGATGACAGATCGGGTCCAGGACCGGTACCTCCCGTGGGGGCTCGGGGAGCGGAGCTTCCCTTGCCTGGGAATTGCTCGACTCCGCCTCCGAGGAGGGCGGCGATCTCAGGATCGATGGAATCGGACATTGGGCCTCCGTTTTCAGTATGGAGTGAGCAGCGCCACGCGCGACCCATCCGCCTGTTCCCCAGATTCTATTGCCCCAAGCTCCTCCGATCAAGCCGATCGGTAGGTCACTTGAGGGCATATTCCCGATCCGGAGCCCATGCTTGACATTTCCTCGCCCTTTTTCTACTATGCCACTGCTTCGGGGGTGTAGCTCAGTTGGCTAGAGCGCTTGAATGGCATTCAAGAGGTCGTCGGTTCAATTCCGATCACCTCCACGAAGTTCTTGTTTTAGGGTAAGTAATTAGTCTGGTGACCGAACAACGGAGCCCGAGCCTTTTTTACTTCACTGTGAGTCGGCTGTCAGTCAGCCGCTCAAAGGGTGGAAGTATGGCTCGCGCTCCGTTTTTGCTTTTCAAGCGCGGACGCTACGTGGGCTCGCCTTCATGATTTGAGATCCTGTATGGAATCGAGAAACGCCTTGACCGCCTCACTCTTCTTGCCTTTGGGCCGTGCAACTCCGATTTCGATCCTCTTTTTGATGTTGGGAATTTCGAAGTGTATCAATTCCTTGGCCTCCGTTGCGTGACTCACGGTGTACCAGGGGAGTATCGCCCAGCCCAGGCCCATGAACAGGAGTTTCAGGATAGTCTCAAGACCGCCTCCATCGAAGATATGCCTGGGGCGGAGGTTGTTGAGGGCAAAAGCCTCGTCGATCCGCCCGACAAGTCCAGGAGCCCTGGCGCGCGAAAAGGAAATGAAAGGGAGCTCCGCGAGCTCTTCGAGCGATGACGCATTTCTGGACCCCGAAAGCTTCTTGGAGTAAATGGCGACAAAGGTCTCGTCAATGATCTTGGTGTATTCAAGGTCCTCGACTTGCCCCCAATTCCGGATAAACCCTACATCGAGTCGATCATGTAGCAGCGCCTCGATCTGCTCTTCTGTGCTCATTTCGAAGAGTTCAAAACTGATCTCGGGTTTCTTTTCCCGAAGGTCGGAAAGGACACCGGGCAGGAAGGAGTGCAGTGCAGACTCGATGAAGCCCAACCTGAGCCGCGACTGTTCGCCCTCCTCGGTTGCCTTGACAAGGCGCTTGATCTCGTCAGCCCGATCGAGGAGGAGACGGGCTTCCTTTCGAAGGAATTCACCCGCAGATGTGAGTTTGATCTTCTTCCCCAAGCGATCGAAGAGCTTGACGCCCAATTCCTGTTCAAGCTCCTGAACCTGTCGCGTGAGCGGAGGTTGAGTTATATATAACATTTCGGCTGCTCGTCTGAAGTTGAGTTCTTCGGCGACTGCAAGAAAATACCTTAGATGGCGAAGTTCCATGGTCAAGGATGATACAACACCACTCATGGGGACGCAATCCTTCTCAAGGCAGGTCAGAGGAGGCAGTACCCTGCCGATAAGTTGTATCCTTACATAACTCTCAATTGTTACGGGGTTTTTATCCGTGAATGATACCGAGAGGGTATCAGCGCCCTGCCAATATTGGATTGGACGATTCCGCCAGATTCAGTCATGTTTGTAGTGGAACTGTGAAGGTTCTGAGGGAGTCACATTGAAAACAATGCTGTTCAGGATACCCTCCGCCGATGATTATAGAGACCTGGGCGATATGGAGCGGCTGGCGACTATCAAGTCAATTCTGGCTAAATCTGGAATGGAAGTTGTTGTCAGTTCTTCGAATGATCCTGTCGAGCTACAGACCGTCATTGATGAAGTGAAACCGGAACTTGCCTATTCAGGCTCGGCTCGATTTCCTTGCAATGGGCCCTTCGTTCACGCCGTTTTCGAGGAGCGGAATCTGGCCTGTGTCGGATCGAGCGCGGATACGCTTGACCTTTGCCTGTGTAAGGCGGATCTCAAGGCACAGTGGCTTCGTGATGGCATCAGGACACCAGCATGGAGTATCGCGCGCCTGAAGGCGCAAGGCGGATTTGAGTTATCCCAACCTCTCCCTGAATTTCCTGTCTTGCTCAAGCCCCTGGCTGGAGGCAATAGCATTGGCATTTCGTCGGATTCGGTTGTCATCGATCAGGCATCGCTCGACGAAAGCCTTACTAAATATTTGAAAAAGCACGGTGACTGCATCGTTGAACGCTATCTTGGCCATTTCCGGGACCGCAGGGAGTTCACGGTTGCGCTCATCGGTGATCCGCTCTATGGACTCCTTATGCCGATCGAGATAAAGCTGAATGGACATCGCGAATTTCCCTTGGTTTCAAATGATGACAAGGATGGCCATCGGACGATCATAGCGACACTGCCGAATGACCGACTTCGCAAGAGGATCATT
>CAIJMU010000076.1 GCA_903821875.1 uncultured Spirochaetota bacterium | reverse complement strand
GGTAGCCCCCGAATCGATCCGCAGTGTCTCCGCGGGTTCCCAGGGCCAGGCGGCCTATGTGGAGGGCATGTTTTCGCGCAAGGACGAGGACGTGACGATCCTGTCCCTGACGGAGATCATCCAGGCGGTCAAGAAGGCCTTCGATGCCGAAAGCTGACTTCCTGGTCCTGCACTACCGGCTTCTCGATATCCTCTTCGCGCGCGACCTTTTCTTCGCATCCACCTTCAGGAACGCCAGCGGGGAAAACAAGGACGGACACGGAAGCCAGGTGCTCTTCGGCGACCATTCCATTCCCGACTTCGACCTCGACAGCTACGTGCGGGCCCTCTTTCCCGGCGTCACCGGGGCTCCTCCCCTTCTGGGCGCAGTCTGTAGGACCGATGTCATCTTCACGCTGGACAACAGGCCTCCCGAGATTCCGAAATCCCAGGCAGGATCCGACCTCATCTCGCTTGCCATTCCCTCCGATTCCGACATCAGGACCTATGACCTGTCAGAGTTCAAGTTCATGCCCTACAATATCAGGGAAGGAATGGACCGGCACGGCATCAGGGCCCTCCGCTTCAATGGACCTACTCCACAGTTTTTTTGCGACGCCCATGTCTTCGTTCCTGCCAGCTGCAGTTCCTGGAAGCGACGATCTTCCGACATCTGGTATTTCCGCGATGCCCGCGTATTCACGCCACAGACAGTCCCCGATCCAGCCCCGAGGAGAGTTTCATGACCCTGCTTATCGTCTCACCCTCCGCGCTGCTTCGATCGGCTTTCAAGGAACTCATAGCCCTTGTTCCTGGCAGCCCGGTGGTCAAGGAACTGGGTTCCGCGCTCAGGCTGGATTCTGCCCTGAGCGAGCACAATCCCGATGTTGTCATCTGGGATGAGGCCATCGGCGACATTCCCCCCGACCTGAGCCAGCGGGCTGGGGCGTCGTTTTCCCTGATCCTCCTTCAACCAAAAACGGTTCCGGGCGCTCCTGCAGTCGGCACCAGGGGCATGGGTGGGATTCGGGTCACCAAGCTCGGAAAGCCGGATTTTTCCCAGTCGAGCCAGGCTGAAATAGCCAAGACCTACGTCCCGATCCTTGCCGGCATCTTTGCCGACGCCGAGGCCAGACACGCCGAGAGCCGAGCCATGGGTTTTTCCGACAAGCAGGGCAAGGTCAGCCTGGTCGCCATCGGAGCCTCCACCGGAGGACCGGCGGCTGTGCGCGCAGTCCTCGAAGCCCTTTCCCCGGACTTTCCCTGCCCCATCGCCTTGGTCCAGCACATCGATACCGGTTACGCCGAGGGCTATGCGGAATGGCTGACCCAGAATACCAGACTGAAGGTCCGACTCGCCCGTGACAACGACCGTCCCGTCCCCGGCGAAGTGATCGTCGGTCCCACCGACCGCCACCTTGTCTGCCAGGGAGAGTCCTTCGGTCTGGACGACGGTCCCAAGGTTCTCAGCCAGAAACCGGCGGTGGATCGCCTCTTTTCAACCGCAGCCCGTTACCACGGCCCCAACCTGATCGCAGTGCTCCTGACCGGCATCGGGGCTGACGGCGCCCGCGGCTGCCTCGAGATCGTCAAGGCCGGGGGGATCACCCTTGTCCAGGACGAGGCGACGTCGACCGTCTACGGCATGCCGAAGGCCGCAGCGGAGCTCAATGCAGCCACGTCCATCCTGCCCCTAGGCGTGATTGGCCAGACCCTGCTTGAAATGGTGGAAAAGCGGAGCGGAAATTGATTGAGGAGTTCGCGTTGAGGGAGATCTCACGACACCTCGAGGAGCGTCACGCCCTCGTGGTTCCCGAAACAAACCAATCCAGGCTTTCGCAGTTCGTCGCCCAGCGCCTCCGGGATCACTCCTGGACCATGGAAGGATATTTCATGCAACTGGCGATAGACCCCAGGGAGACGGCCCTCCTCCTCGACGCAGCCACTATCGGCGAGACCTATTTTTTCCGGGACGAATCCCATTTTTCCCTCCTCCTGGAGGAATTCCTGCCATTTTTTTCCAGGCTGGGCCGCGTGCCACGGGCCTGGAGCGCCGCAACCTCGACAGGGGAAGAGGCCCTCTCCATCGCAGTGGTCTACGCCCAGTTCTTCGGTTCGCTCGAAAAAATCGGAGGGGAAGTCTGGGCCTCGGACATCAACGCCATCTCGCTCGACTGCCTTCGGGAGGGAACCTACCGGAATCGTTCGCTCCGGGATGACGGCCGGCGTTTCCATGCAAGTCTCGAGCCCTGGATCACCCGGGAAGAGCAGCAATTCAAGGTCGATCTCCGCCTCCGGTCCCTGCTGGAAATCCGGACCATCAACCTCATGAGCGACAGCTTCGATGCGGTCCCGGGCCAGGTGGACATCCTCTTCCTGAAGAACATGATGATCTACTTCCCCCTCGATCGGCGGAAGTCCATCTACAGGAAACTGAGCAGCAAGCTTTCACCCGAGGGCATATTGGTCTTGGGCAAGTCCGAGGTTCCCTTCTTTGAGAGCCCGGATATGGCATTGATGGAACGTCGGGGAACCTTTTTCTGTGTGCCGAAGACTTCCTCTTTCCCGGCCTTCGCAAAGAGGCTTCCATGAGCGGCGATCCGCAGCAGATGTATGCAGAGGTTTCCAGGGAGGGGCTTGATCTGGTTAAGGCCCTCCTCGTCCAGGCCTCCCGTAATCCCGACGACGAGAACCTCTGGCATCGACTTAGGCGAAAGCTCGATATCCTGGCTGCCGACGCCCGCGCTGCCAGGAAGGTCAGGCTGGTTCAGGTAGCGGACAGCATGAACCGCATTCCCCAGGGCCTCGTGGAAGGTCGATACCGACTCGCGCCTCATTACCTCAAGCTCCTGAACCTCGTCTTTGAATACCTCGAATCCACGGCGGCGCCAGGGAACGAGGAAGTCGATCCGGTATCGCTGGCGCCGATGACAGCGCTCTGCGAACGTGCCTATAACCGCGAGTCTTTTTCGCTCCGCGGCTGCTCGCTTTCGGAGATGCAGCGACGCAAAAAAGAAGCTCAGCCTACCGATAAGGTCGAAGAGGAGTCCGAAGAGACGGTGCGCATCGGAATCGAGGCTGTCGAGCGGCTCGGCTCCAGGCTCAACTCTGTAATCGTCCACCAGTTCCAGCTCAAGAAGAACAGCGAAGTCCTGCAGTCCCTCGAATCCGAGATGCGAAAGGTCATCCAGGGACTGAAGGAAGGAGAAGCCCTTGCGAGCCTCCTCAAGCAGTCCGAAGCCGTTCTCAAGGACCTCCAGAACCTCTCGACAGGTTTCAAGGAAGACCTCGTAGCGGTCGATCGTTCCTCGTTTTCCTTGCAGGAAGAGATCGCCAATCTGCGCATGCTCCCCTTCCAGGTGATCCGTGACCGGCTCGAAGCCCCGGCCCAGAGTCTGGCGACCCGGTCGGGAACCAGACTCGAGCTCCGCCTCGAAGGCGGGGAGACCCTCCTGGACAAGACCATCCTGGACCTCGCCCTGGTTCCGCTCGGCGAGCTCCTGGCCAATGCCGTCATCCACGGTATCGCCGAGGACAATGTCGCGAGACTCACCCTCAGTTGCTCGAGCGACGGAATGACCATCAGCATCGGAGTCCGCGACGAGGGTTCCGGCATCGACTACGAGGGCATCCGGGATGTTGCCCTGAGCCTCTTCCCCCTCGAGCGCGAAACCATCCTCGACATGAGCCGTATCCAGCTCTCACGCTTCCTTTTCGAGCCAGGAATCCAGGTCACGAGAAAGGCCGGGCTCCCTGTCTCCGGCGAGGGCAAGGGTCTCGCCCTGGTCAAGGACGCGATCGACGCGATGCAGGGCAAGATCGGGATCGAGAGTCCCGAAGGCCATGGTTGCCTCTTCACCCTGCAGATCCCTGCCTCGATCTCCATGGTCAGTGGCTTCTTCGTGCGCGCAGGCGGCGAGCGCTTCTTCATCTCGGCCGTCTACGTCCGCGAGATCGTGATCTTCAACCGGAGCCAGCTCCATAGCCTGCCGGGTGGCCCGGCCTATCCGCTCCGCAACGAGATGATTCCCGTGGTTCCCCTCGCCAACGTGCTGAAGGGGAAGGAGGCCCTCCACAAGGACGTGGAGCAGATGGCCGTCATCTCCCTCCTCGGAGAGACCTGGGGCATAATCCTCGATACCATCATCCGCTACGCAACCCTGGGCTACAAGAAGATCCCCGACAACCTTTCGATCATGAAGGAAGTCCAGGGCCTCGTCTACGACGAGAAATTCAACCTCGTACCAATACTGAACATTCCTTCCATCCTCGGCCACATCAGGCGGCTGCGTTCCATCGAGTTCCGGCGGCGCTACCAGAGCAGCGACTTGAGCGGCCGCAACATCCTCATCGTGGACGACAGCCCGATGTCCCGGCAGACCCTGGCCAGGGTCGTCACCGAGGGTGGTTTCACGGTCGATGTCGCCGAGGACGGAATAGCGGCCCTCGAGCTCCTTCACCAGAAATACTTCCATCTCATCATCAGCGATGACGACATGCCACGCATGGATGGCGTCACCCTGGTAGAGAATCTCCGCAAGGAGCCGGAATACGCGAAGGTGCCTGTCATGGCCATGATCGCCGAACGGAACGGCGAAGTGGAACAGCGCTTCCGGGCCATAGGCATCAAGGATTTCTGCCGCAAGGCCGACTTCGACAGACACGAGATCCTCCGCGATATCCGCAGGCTTCTCGAGCAGGCTTGAAATGAATGTCGTGTTTTTTGGAGACCCCGCCCGCTGGCCCTCAGCCTGGAACCGGGATTCTGCGAAGATCAAGGTCCTGGAGCGTGCCCTCAATCCCGAAACCCTGGACGGACTCAGCACTCCTCCTGACCTCGTCGTCATCGAAGGGCCGGGAACCAAGGGCTTCCTTCCCCTCCTCGACCGGCTCAGGCTGAAGCTCGGCTCCCGCAGTACGATCTTTGCCGGCTGGGCGAAGGAAGTGAACCCCCTCGATATCTTTGTCTGCCACAACGCAGCGATCCCCTTCCTCCATCCAGGCCTCGCGGCAATATCACCGGACCTCGCGACGGCGATCTCCGCGGCCAAGGACAGGGGCAGCAAGGCCGGAGAAGAAAGCACCGATCTCATCGCCCTCTCCGACAACCCTGCCTTCACCGCCAGCCTCTACCGCAACCTGTCCAAGGCCTTTTCCGCGCGCGCCGATCCCTCCGGCCTACTCAAGCACCTCCATGACGCCTTTGCCCTCCTCGTGGACCCCGACATCATCGTGTTCATGCTCCATGGGCGCCCCAAGGGCGAAATCGCCATCTTTGCGGGACCGGGCCTGACCAAGTCGGACTGCGAGTACTTCCTCCACTTCTGCCGGCAGGACTTCCTTGAAACCGACCGCTTCGTCGATCTCGAAGCCATGGAAATCGAGTACCTCGAATTCGACAGCAGGCAGATCGTATCCAAAGACCAGCATCCCTTGAGTTCCTACTGGTCGCAGTCCCTCGCCGACACTGACGGGAAGCTCCTTGGCACCGTCCATGTCGGCAGTACCAGCAACCACTACTTCACCACCTTGATGGAACTGCGGCTCAAGGTCCTGGCCGGACGTATGGGTCCGCTTATCGGAAGCATGCGCCGCGACCAGGCCCTGGCCAACCGGCTCCTCTCGCTCCGGTCGCTCTTCGGCAAGTTCTTGCCGGAATCGGTTATCGAGGGACTCCTCGCGGACGACCAGGAAGGACGCCAGGACGAGGGTCGGCGCCAGAAAATCGCGATCCTGTTTTCGGATATCAGGGGCTTTACGACAATCACGGAACGGAACGGCGCCGAGGCGGTTGTCCATTTCCTCAACCATCACTTCGACGCCATGGTAGCTCCAATTACCGCCAATGGTGGCATGGTGGACAAGTTCATCGGCGATGCCATCGTAGCCGTCTTCGGCCTCAACGCCAGCGCAGAAGCGCCCTGCGAAGCCGCACTCCGCGCAGCCCTCTCGATGATGGAGGCCCTTCCCGGTGTCGATATCAAGGGGATGCAGCTCGACGGGGGTGCCTACCGGATCGGCATCGGAATTCATTTTGGGGAAGTGGTGATGGGCTACCTCGGATCGGACGCGAAGACTGCCTTTACGGTCATCGGCTCAACCATCGAAATCGCCGAGGGTCTGGAATCCTCCACCAAGGCCTTCAAGGTTGACATACTGCTCTCCGACGATGTGCGCAGCCAGGTAAGTGCGAGCGATCTCGCCTTCCGCGACCTCGGGCTGATTGAAGAGGAGGGCACCGAGCCCCTTCACGTGTACACGGTAGCCCGCGAGGCAGCCGGGGTCGCTGCCCCTGCTGTAGCAGCCCGCGGGACGGGAGTCCCGGGGACAGTAGTCCCGTGAACCGCCTCCTTTGTCTGGATTCGTCATCCTATTTCCCGGCCCTGATCGGGCCGGCACTGACAACCGCCGGCTGGCTGTATGTCGATAAGCCCGAAGATGCTGACGCCCTCCTGATCGATCCCATCTGGGAGGAAGGCAGGGGCTACCGGGTCCTCACCGCACTCAGGGAGCGTTGCCCCGAGGGCTTCCTCCCCGTCATGGCCATCCTCTCCACGGCTACCAGCCAGACAAAGGCCTTCCTGAACGAGCTGGATTTCAGCTGGTCGGTAAAAGGCAGCCTTGAGCTCGAGGCCTTCGCCGAGGAAATTTCGGCTCGGCTTCGGCCCAAAGACCTCCCTGAGCAGGAACATGGGGATTTCGCTGCCCTCCTTGGCCAGGCCCTTGAAGAATCGGCGATCGAAGAAGCCCGGCTCAATCTGTCGCCCTTCCTGGAAGGAAGGCTCCTGGGCGCTGTCTCGGGGGCCAAGGACAGGGCCGCCGTCCTGGAAGCTGGTGCCCCAGCCCTCATCGGAATCTTCCCCATTACTGCAATAGGCATCAGAGTGCAGGGCATCTCGCGCCTGAACTCCCTCAGTGTTGCCGAGGCCCGGGCACAGGTTCCCCAGCTGCTGGAGGCCATGGGCCCCGATCCCGACGGGAAGCCAGTCGAGGTGGTCGAACAGGCCTCGAGCTACCCCGATACGGGCCTGTCCTTCGCACACGGCAATCCCCTCCATCTTCCCCTGCCCCAAACCGGAGGCGAGGTCTGGGTGCTGGGGATCGAAGAAGACACCCTCATCCACGACCTCCTTGTCCAGGCGCTGCGAATCCTTGATACCGCGCTGGCTGTCACGGACTCAGGAGCGAAGCTCGCCAAGGCCGAACGGAAAATGTTCCGCATCTTCTCCCGCTTCCTGCCCGATGTCGTGATCGAGGAACTCCTCCGCAAGCACTCGGACGCATCCCTCCTGACGGGAGAAAAGCGGCAGATCGTCGCACTGTTCTCGCACATCCAGAACTTCTCGCACTACATCGAGGCGAACGATCCCTCCGACATCGTCAGGTTCCTCAACCGCCATTTCGGCCTCTATTCCCGGATCATCCGCAAGCACGGTGGCTCGATCAACAAGTACATCGGGGATGCGGTCTTCGCCATCTTCGGAGCCCCGGTCAGCCATCTGGACAACGCCAGGCGCGCCCTCGCCGCCTCCATCGAGATCCAGGAGGAGCTGGCCCTCCTTCCGGCGATGGACATCCACTATCCGCCGGGGGGCTACCGCGCGGGCATAGGCCTGAACGAGGGCCAGGCCATCGTCGGCAACATAGGCAGCCGCGATTCCTTTGACTACACGGCCATCGGCGACATCATCAACCTGGCAGCCCGCCTGGAATCACTGTGCAAGCATTACAAGACGCGTATCCTGTTCACCGATGGCTTCCGTGAATCGATCGAAGCCCAGGGCCTGCCGACCGGCGACAACGAAGCTGCTGCGGCTGGCAGCGATGCTGGAAGCGGAGCCGGCGACGCCGCCCCTGCACAACGATCCCTCCTGGTCCGCCAGGTCGATTGTGCGCGCGTGAAGGGCAAGACGACCCCGACAGTATTTCACACCATCCAGGAAGGCAGCAGCGCAGAGCCCGACTTCGACCTTCTCTACCGCAAGGGCCTGAGCATGTTCAGACTCGGCAACTGGCACACGGCTTCCCAATACTTCTCGGAGGCGAGGGAACTCTGCCCCGATGATTTCCTCTGCGGCCTGTACCAGGAACGCTGCGAGGAGTATGGCCTGAATCCGCCCAGTGCCTGGGACGGATCGATGACCCTCGGATTCAAGTAAGGGAAGGCGCTCAGACCAGGAAGAAGAGCGCCGTCCCGGCTACCGCGATACAGGCTCCCACGACCTCGCCAGGGGCGACCTTCTGTCCCATCAGGATCACCGCGGGTGGAATTATGAGGACCGGCGTGAGGGCCATGAGGGTGCTCGCGGTTCCGGCGTTCGTGTGCTGGAGCGCATAGAGCGACAGGACGACGCCGAGGAAGGGACCGACAACCGCTCCGAGGGCTATGCGCTTCATTGCGACGCCGTCGCGGGGGGCGTCGACGAAGAGGCCCCGGGCCTGTCCGAGGAGGAGGCCCTGGAGGCCAAAGCCTGCAATCGCGACCAGGACCCTGATCTGCGTGGCGGGTATGGCCCCGATGCCGTCGAGGCCGAGCTTGGACACGATGAGGCCGAGGGCCTGGAACACCGAGGACAGGAAGGCGAACACGTAGCCCTTGACGGCATGCGCCGGAGCCGGAACCTTCCGGCCCCCGGCCCCCGGCTTGGCCGAGTTGCGCGAAACAACCAACACCATGATTCCGCCCACCACGGCCGCCATTCCGACGAGACCCTTCCACTCCATGCTCTCGCCGAGGATGAGCCAGCCGAAGGCGGCGGTGAAAAGCGGCGTCAGGGCCTGGAAGACCACCGTCACCCGCGAGCCGATATGGACATAGGCGTTGAACAGGAAGTAGTCCGCGACCACGAAGCCGATGAGGCCCGAGAGGGAGAGATAGAGCCAATTGCGAGGGCTTGCGTCCACAGGGAAGGCCAGTCCGCGCGTAGCCAGGCCCGCGACCGCCAGGAGGAGGAAGGCGCCGACGACCTTGTAGAAATTGACCGCGAGGGCCCCGACCCGCCTGGTGGCCCCCTCGAAGGTGAGGGCAGAGGCGGTCCAGAAAATGGCGGTGCCGAAGGCCGCCAAGGCTCCAAGTCGTTCCATGTTGGAGGACTGTAGCCCGGAAGGCAGACCTGCCGCCAGCGCTTCCGCCAACCTGCCTGCCTGGCCTTCGCAAGCCATCCCAGGTTTGACAGCAGCGGTTCCTAAGCTTATGGTAAAACAAGGACTACAAGGGAGGCAATCATGGCTATCATCGCCATTGCACGGGAGTTCGCTGCGCTCGGCGAAGAGGTTGCGCGAGAACTCGTTTCCCTTTCAGGCTTCAGGCTGGTAGACCGCGAGTGGCTTGAAAAGCGGCTGGCGGACTTCGGTGTGAGCGAGGACAAGCGCCGCAAGTACGACGAGCGCAAACCAGGGCTCTGGGCCTCGCTCTCCCAGGAGCGGGACGACTACCTCCACTACCTCAAGTCGGTCATCTTCGAGGAAGCTGCCAAGGGCAACTGCGTCATCGTAGGCAGGGGCGCGACGGCCCTGCTCAGGGGACTGCCTCATGCCCTCACTGTGCGCGTCGTAGCTCCCATGGCCGCAAGAATTGCGAGGGTCCGGGGCCAGCTCGGCTGCGATGAGAGGCACGCCCTGCAGTTCATCGAACAGAGCGACCGGGACCGGTCAGGCTTCCAGAAGTACTTCTTTTCCCAGAACTGGAAGGACCCGGCTGAGTACTCGCTCTGCATCTCCATCGGCGATACTCCCAGCCCGGCAGAGGCTGCCGCAGTCATCGACAACTACCGTAGGACCATCATCAGCCCCGAGTCAGAAAAAGCTGGCGCGACGCGGGCCGGGGAGCTCGTTCTCGGCCAGCAAATAGTCACCGAGATTGTCTATGGCAAGCGGCTCCCGATCCACTTCCTCGAGGCCGATGTCCGCTCAGGCAGGGTCAAGCTGCACGGGGTCTCCAACACACAGTCCGCAATCGAAGCGGCAGTGGCGGCGGCGAAGACAGTGCCGGGCGTGGGCGAGGTTGAGAGCGCCATCCAGGTCGTTCAGGAGTTCACGGTCATGCCCTGAGGCGCTGAAGCTGGCCCAGCCGCCTGCAAAGGCGCTGCAGAGTCAGCAGCCTGTATATTTCCCCTGCCCCAGTCATGGGCCCAGGTGCTGATGCCCTCGAAGACGGGCTGGAGACTCCTGCCCTTCTCAGAGAGGGTATAGGACACCGTCGGGGGATGACCCTCGCCGACTTCCCTCAGAAGTATTCCCTCGTCCTCGAGTTCGCGCAGGCGTTCGGACAGGAGACGGTCGCTGATGCCGGGGATAGCCTGGCGGAGCTCACAGAAGCGGCCCGCGCCCTGGAGCATCATAGCTACAATTGCCCCGGTCCAGCGGCGGCCGATAAGTTCGACCGCTTCATGGAAGGTCTCGCAGAGCTGGGGGGAGGCTTCGATTTTGTCACTTACCATTAGTAACCTGATTGACTTTGGTAAGTCTGCTTAGTATGTTCCTCATACCAGTAGCTTACTACAAGTAAGCTACTAAGGCAAACACAATGGAGGGCATCATGGGACTTTCGGCAATCGGGCTTCTCATGCTTCGCATCATCCTCGGCCTTGGCCTTGCAGCCCATGGCAGCCAGAAACTCTTTGGCTGGTTCGGCGGCTATGGTCTAAAGGGTACGGGTGGCTGGTTTGAATCGATGGGTGCGAAGCCCGGAATTCCCCTGGCCTTCCTGGCGGGAGCGAGCGAGGCTGCCTCGGGCCTTGGTATCGCTGCCGGCTTCCTCACCCCGGTTTCCGCTGGTGTCATGATCCTTGTGATGCTTGTAGCGATTTTTTCCGTACACATCAAGAAGGGCTACTGGAGCACTGCGGGCGGCTACGAGTACAACCTCCTCATCATTGCTGCGGCTCTCGCGCTCGCCCTGACCGGGGCAGGCCCGCTTTCGGTCGACGCCATCCTCTTCATGTAAGACGCGGAGGCCGGCGGCGCTGGGTGGCCTGCGACACTGGGCGGCCGGCAGTGCCCACTCGCCACCGCCACGCTCGGAGAACGCCGGCAATACTCAGGGTCTGCCGGCCTCGCCGTTTAATCCCGCCAGGGTGAGAGGGCAAGGGGCGAGAAGGAGCCGAGGAAGGACCTGAGTTCCGCCACGGCCAGCTTGGGCCTCTGCTTTACCGTAACGGTCCCCCAGCCAGGCAGGGGGCTGCGGAAGGAAAGGTAGGGGCCAGGGAGGAAGGTCGGCTCTGTAGCGGCGATCCCCCCGGGTCTGCCGCCGCCAGGCAAGCCGCCAGGCCGACGCAGGACCCAGACCCCGAGCGAATCGACCCTGATAGTACCAATGCTGTCCGCCAGGGAAACGTCGCGCAGGAATTCAGGCCGGCGGCCGTCGAGGAGGACCATCCCCGAGGAGGGATCCGAGAAGTTGAGCCGCGACCAGGGCAGGCGGACGTGGACCAACCCTGTGGCATCGATTCCGACAAGTCCCGGCCCCGAGGCGCTGTCGATGGGCAGAGTACTGCCGTCTTCCCGAAGCGCGGGGAAGCTCCGGCCCTCGCGGGTCTTGATGGCCTTGTTCACGAGGGCACTGATGCCTGTGTAGTTACCGTCCAGGGCTGACCTCGGAACAAGGGAGCCCGAACCGCGGTCGTAGCCGGCGGCAACCAGGAGGCGGGCCGAGACTATTATATTGCCCTCGCGCTGGAGTGCGACCTTGAACTCCGAACCCTGGGGCGAGAGGGGTCCCCCGGGATCGAGACGGCCCTGGCCCGCATTGGGGACAGTATCGATGCTGATCTCGATGAGTTCGGAGCCGCCGGGGTCGGTGGCCGGAACCTCGATGTGGAAGAAAGCAGAATCCATGGCAGTGCGGAGTCCTGTGCCAGAGTCATGCCAGTCGAGGGGAGCGGCGTCCTCCCAGGCCATGATGCCGTAGTTCTGTTCTGGATCGACAGCATTGTGCCAGAGGTCGTGCCGCTGCGAGGGGATCATGAAGGGCTCGGTTGACCAGGTCTTCTTTGACCACTCGTCGGACCACTCGAAGACCATGCCGCCACCCGCCCCCCGCTTCGCGACCGTGTCCCACATGAGGCCAAGGGTCGTGGCCTGGGCTGCCTCGCTGAGACCGCCGTGGTCGAGGCCCTCGGGGTGGATGTGGGCTGTGCCGTAGCCGGTGGAAAGCCCGAACTCGGCCACGAGGAAGGGCACCGGCGGAAGGACTGCGATGAGTGCGTCGAGGTAGGTTCCGTAGCGCTCCATGCCGCTTGGGTCGGGAATGTCATAGGCCTTTTCGCGGATGAGGAAATCAGGGTAATTGGGATAGACGTGGAAGGCCGTGAAAAACCCCGAGGCCTCCTCGGGCCCCGCCGAGATCACGCGGAAGTCGATCGAAGCCCGGTCGTGGTAGGGAGCCTTGGCCGAGGGCGAGCGCTCCCACTCGGAGGGATGGCCCAGGGGATCGAGGGTGGGCCAGGAGACGAAGCCGATGGGGCGAGAGGTTCCGAAACCGGCTGCGTCCCGGCTTTGGACCGCATCGGCGAGGGAGGCGAGAAAGGCTTCGACGGGATATCCGGGAGTGACCGAAAAGCGCCTGCCTGACCACTGGAAGTCTGGGCGGGAACGGGAGCTGGCTTCGACCTCTTCGGGCAGGAGTTCACGGCCGACAAGGAAGGCAGCCAGATAAGGACTGGCGTCGATCCGGTACTCGCCCCAGCTCTTGCCCACGCGGGGCTCGATGGTAGCGCTGCCGTGGAGGGCATCCACGGCAAGGAGGCACTCCTTCAAGGCGCTGGCGCTCCAGGCCGGGTCAAGGAGATTGTGGTCTGGCGCATCCTCGTCGAGCCAAATCCCCTGGAAGAGCCAGAGTGTGTCCTTCCCCAGGGAGTTGAAACGGACCAGGGCGCGGTAGAAGGCTGGCGGGAGGAGGGTATAGACCCGCAGCGAATCGAAGCCTGTGTCCGCGATGCCTTCGAGGGCTTTGAACCAGGTGTCCTCGTCCGTGGGGGGCTCGGTGGCCCAGCCGCCGGGCACCGAGGCTCCAAGGTCGACACCCTGCACGAACCAGGGCTTCCAGACCTCGTCTGCGCCCCTTCGTTCGATAAAGTGCCGTCCGCTCCTGAAGACTGTCGCCGGACTGACCTTTGCGACGGCCCGGGACTCAGAGAGGATGTGCCCTACCAGGGGAACAAGGATGCGCTGGAAATGGGCGAGGGCATTGTCGGGGCTGTCGAGGCTTCGCGCCTTGTCGAGCTGGGGGGAAGGAAGGGGTCCCATGAGCTGGGGAGCCTGCACCGAGCTCAGGAAGTCCCCCGCCAGCGACCAGATCCTCCCCTTTCCGAAGTCCTTCTCCATCAGGGCCGGGAAGCTCGCGTTCAGTCCCACGCCAGATAGGAGCTCCTTGCCGGGTCCCAGGAGATCCATCACAAAGCTAGCCTTCAGCTCTGCGCCTGGCAGGGCTTCGCCTATGACAAACCAGCCGGCGTAGGTCCCCTCGGCGCCTGCACCCCGGACGCGCAGCGCGCCCTTCCCGAGTTCCCTGCCGCGGAGGAGGACGAGTACCCTGCCGTCCTGGATGTTTTGCAGGAGGATGCCGTCACCCTCGAGGTCCCAGGGTCTGCCGTTCTGGGCTTCCCAGGCTTCGCGAAGGCTGCTGGAGACAGTTGCGCTGTGCTCGAGTCCCAGGAGGTAGGCACCTATCCAGCCGGACATGCGGAGGCCGCCGGCATCGGAGAGGGCAATGCGGCCGGCCTCCGATGCGGTATCCGCAAAGGCATGGTAGCCAAGGACTAGGCTTGAACCTGAAAGGGCAAGGTCCTTCAGGAGCTCGAGTTCCTTGAAGGGCGGACCGCCTCCCGGGAGCTTTTCCGCCCGGGGTCGGAAGCCCTCGTCCCAGAACTCAAGACCCGGCCTATCGAAGCCCTGCGCGAGGCCCTGTTCGAGGCCCAGCTCACTGCCCTGCCGTGGCTGCAACACAGCAACACCGGAGGCGCGGGCAGCCTCTCGGAGCAGCTTGGAGGAACGATCCAGCCCGGTAAAGGAATAAGCCAGTTCTGGCTTGGGACCCAAAAGGAGCGCGATGCCCCACTCCAGGACGACTACCAGGGCCACGACCAGGGGCAGGGTGAAGTATACGAGGTTACGGGGCTTCATGAGCCGGCCCCCCCGGCTGTGGCTCCTTGCGCTGCGGGCGCAGCTGCCACGGCAGGGACGGCTGCTGCAAACGCGTCCGCTGGCGCTGCAGCCCCGCCTGCCGGCGCGGCCCCTGCCGTCTTGAAGCCCTTGCGGTGGGATTTTCCCCAGCCCCTGTCCACGAAGAAAAACATGAAACTGGAGACGACGCGTCCCATGCTCGTCACCTGCCGGTAGCCGAAGTTCTCCACGATGGCGATCGACAGTATCATGAGGAACTCCCGCGGCCGGAAGTAGATTATCTGCCGCTCGGCGAGGAGGACGGAGGCGATGGAGATGAGGATGCCGAAGGCCAGGGCTATCCCGAATATCACAATTGGAATGAATGCGTCGATGAGGTTGAAGATGACAGCGACGATGAGGACGAGGTAGCCCATGGTCTCGAGCCAGGGACCGATGTGCTCGAAGACGAGGAAATACGGCATCGAGATCATGCCCGGGGCCCCGTAGCGCGGCCTGAAGGCCATGCCACGGTGCATGGCCAGCACCTCCATGAGGCCACGCTGCCATCGGTCGCGCTGCTTCCAGAAGGCCCTGGTCTTCTCCGGTACCTCGGTCCAGCAATTGGCGTTGTAGGCGTACTCGACCTTGCCATGCCGGCCCTCTTCGCGATCCTTCCGCGAGAGGCGCACGACGATCTCCATGTCCTCGCCGACGGTCTGGCGCCGCCAGGCACCCTTGCCCGTCAGGTAGCCGCCGACTTCCATCACGGCGTTGCGCCGGAAGAGCCCGAAGGCTCCCGAGATGATGAGGAGGCCATCGACGAGGGTCCATCCGAGCCTTCCCCCGACAAAGGAGCGGAGGTATTCGATGGTCTGGAAGCGCGCCAGGGGCTCCTGGGGAATCCTGATCTCCTGGAGGTGGCCGTGCTCGACCAGGCATCCGTTGACAGGGAAAATATTGCCACCAATTGCGATTATATCCCGGTCGCTGGCGACAACCTGGAACATGGCCCGGATGAGGGACTGGGGATCGAGTATGGAGTCGGCATCGATGCTGCAGAAGTAGTCGCCGGTCGCCCGGTTGAGCCCGGCGTTGAGGGCATCGGCCTTCCCGCCGTTGGCCTTGTCGACGACCCTGAGCCTGGGCAGGGAGGGCGAGCGGTAAACTGTCCTGACGGGCATGCTTGGCAGGATGCCATCGGCTCCCGAGCCCGCGGGTTCGAGCCCGAAGGCCTTGATGAGGGCATGCATGGTGGCATCGGAGGATCCGTCGTTGACCACGATGATCTCGTAGGAGGGATAGCTCAGCGACAGTAGGCTGTTGACGCTCTCGACGATGTTTGCTTCCTCGTTGTAGGCCGGAACGACGAGGGAAATCGTCGGGAGGATGCCCGGGCCTGCGAGTATCCTGGTAAGGTCGCTCTCCCAGAGCCGGGCCTCCGACCCGATGCGGAGGGTCGAAAAGAGGAGGAGGAGGAGGTAGATCCCATTGATCGCAAGCGTGTAATAGGCAAAGGCAAACTGGAAGTCGAAGAGAAAGCGGTACAGGATCTCAGCTGGTGAAAGCCAGGGCAGCTCATTGGACCGGGATATGGCAAAATACGCCGGGAAAAAAGCCAGGCCAGCGAGCACGAGGAAGGCGAGGTAGACCTTGTCCCATGTCTTGACCGGTATGTTCGAGCGGTCTTCCTCGGGCTCGGGGGGGCCCAGGGCGAGGGCTGCCCTGAGCTCGGTGTCGAGGTGCCTGGACAGGAAGGAAGCAGCCCGTGGCCGCGAAGATAATTCCTCCCTGAGGAAGTCCAGGAAGACAAGCCGCAGCCCTGTGGGAGGCATGTCGGAAAGGACCTCGACGAGGATGCCCGCCCTGTCCTGGTCGAGGAGGTGGCGGATCATCGAGCGGAGACGAGGATCGATGGGCAGGGCAGCATGGTACAGGAGGGCGGGCAGCCTGTATTCAAGGGCCCGGCTCAGGGCAGAAGCCCTGGGGCTGTCGCTGTCTGTGCCGATGAAGGAGAGGAAAACCGAATCGCTGCCGGGATGGTAGCGCAGCACCTCTCCCGCCGCGGCTATGCCCGCCTCCCGGATGGCGGGGTCGGAGAACCAGGGGTCTAGTTCGTCGAGCGAGCTGGGCGCGAGGGTCTGCCCGAGAAGGCGCGCCATGGGCAGGCGGAAGCGAAGCTCGGGGCGATCGCGGAAGGCTTCTATGAAACGCTTCGCAGGAAAGCGTTCGGAGAGGAGCGCTGCAGCCCCTTCGCCGATCCCGTCACTCCGCTCCAGGGCAAGGCCTGCAAGACGCTCCCAATCAGCCGCGACAGGCCTCGCGTTCACGGTCATGAGATAGAGGGCCAGCGCCGCTTCTCCCGTCGGAAGGTCGGTTGAGTCAAACCATTCATGAAGCATGGTCGCCAGTGCTGTGAGGGTCATGATCTCGCGGGATCGCCGGGAAGGCGCGCCCTTCTCGAGGCAGGCGATCAGGGTCGGGAAGTCGGGGATCTCGCCCTGCTTCGCGACCTGGCTCAGGCATACAATCCTGCCCAAGGACCGCCTCTCCCTGCCGAGGGCTGCAAGGAGCCGCTTCTGGATTCCCTGCCCGCGAGAGAGGCCGAGGATGAGGTAGCCCTGGATGCGCCGGTGGAGCCAGGGCGAGCGGAGGAGCCCGGCCGCAAGGCTAGCCAGGTCGCGCGAGGCCAGAAAGGCGCAGACAGCCTCCTCGCTGGCCGACCCGAGCGTCGTGAACTCGCGAAGATGCCTGATGTGCGCGAGGAGGGTCAGCGGTTCGATGGCATACTCGCGGCCGAGACCCGCAAGGTCCGCTTCGAGAATGTACCTGTTGATCCTCAGCATCCGTACCCTCGCCCGCTTGAAGGTCCTCCGGGAGTGCCACTTGATGAGAAGGATGCTGATGAAAACCACGAGATCTATCGCAAAGAACAGGATGAGTACACCGAGGAGGAAAATAGTGTCAGGCGCCATCTTCGCTCCGGGACAGGAGGCTCTTGGCAATGCCGATGAGTTCCACGATGGAGACCGGTTTCTCGAAGACATGGTAGATGTCCAGCGAGTGGGCCTGGATCACCATTTCGTCGTTCTTTCCCAGGGTCAGGAGGATAAAGGGAATGTCGTGGAGGTCGCTCGATGCCTTCATGCGAGTCCGGATCTGGAAGGCGTCGAACTGGGGCAGGGAACGGTCGACGATCACGAGCTCGGGCCGCGTCTCGTCCATGAGTTCGAGGGCCCGGCCGCCCCGGGCGGCACCGATGGCGTGGAAGCCCTCGCGGGTAAACGACTCCACCAGATAGTCCAGGAAGAGGGAATCGGCGTCCATGACCATGACGAAGGGACGCTCGTCGAAGACTGGGTCGCTCCTGTCGAGGATGGCGTTCCCACCCCGTCGTTCGAGGAGCTTGAGCCGTTCGCGGGAAAGGGCCTGGAGCTGGGGCAGGGCGTCGTCCCCAAGTTCCGAGCTCCGGACGATGGCCACAGAGGCAGTGATGGGGATCGCAAAGCGCTTCTCCTCGGCTATGGCCTTGAGGAGGATCTCCAGCCTCCTGAAGATCGATGGTCCCTCGCCCTCGAGGATCAGGAGGAAGGCCGGTCCGGTCCAGCGGAAGAGGAAGCCCTCTGTCTCGATCTCGCTGAGGATCTTGGCGAAGTCGCCGAGGAGGACGTCTACCTCACCGGCCCCAATCCTTCGGTTGAGGTCCTTGATGCGGTCGATGCGGACAAAGGCAGCGCTGAAATCACTGCCTTTCAGCAGGAGTGAATGGATGAAGGAATCGGCGTAGGTCCTCGTGTACATGCCGCTGACAGGGTCGCGGAGCGCTGAGTCGATCGAGGTGATCATGATTTCCTTGAGCTCGTAATCGCGGCTATCCGGTGTATCGCAGGAGCCAGGAATCCCGGCAGCGTCAGGGGTGATGACGTGAGGGCTGCCAGAAATTGCAGCAGGAGTGGTAACAGAAGCCGGAGCGTCAGCGTCGTCGGCGAGCTTCAGCGCCGGGACAGCCAGCTCGGGGGGAAGGGTCGAGCCAAAGCGGGGACAGAGGAGGCCAATGGCCGGGATCCTGTCCTTCAGCGCTGGACCGGCCCCATAGCCCCACTGGTCGCGGAAGCGGAGCTGGCCCCCGAGCTCGGTGCCGGACCCTGGAACGGGGAGGGAGGAACCGGGTTGTCCGGAAAACAGGAAAGCTCCGGACTCCTTGAAAAGGAAGAACCTCCCCGTGGGCCGCGCTGGGCGAAGGATCTTCAGTTCGCGCCTGTCACCTGGAAACACCCGGCTTTCAATGTCATTGATCCAGCGGAGGTCGCTGCCGAAACCCGATTGGCCGAGGGCCTTGGCCACCCGCAGGTCAGCTATGACTACTCCATGGAAACCGGCCTTCCTCCAGGCCGGGAGGGCCGAGTGGGCGAAAGGACTGTCGTCGAGGAGGATTATGGTGCCGATGTCCGAAGGCTTGATAACCCCGGACAGGGCGCGCACGAGGCCCCCCCCTACCGAAGCCGGCCCTGCATCCACGAGACACCAGGAATACTGCCCCTCGAGAAGGTAGCAATTAAACACAAGCCCGAGCCCTGGCAGGGCCTGGCTTATCCTCCAGACTCCCTCGCCGAGGGCCTCGACAGCCCCTTCGCTAGACATTGACTGCTCCCCCCGGAATCCGCTTGCACATCACCAGGCGCTTCCTTCCGTGGAACCCCTCCGCCAGCAGCACTGAGTCCATGGCTTCCTGCATTATGAACCGGCCGTAACCGGAATCAGCCAGGCTCCCCACCTCGGAGCTGCGAAGCGAGGCCCAGTCGTAGTCGGGGCCTGTATAGAAGAACTCCAGCGAAAGGAAGTCTTCCACGCATCTCCAGCGGAGATTGCAGGTCCCTCCCGCAGGCGGGAGCGCGTGCTCAACCACATTCGCAAGGGCCTCGTGGAAGGCGAGGGTTATTTTCTCCCGCTCTGACGGCTCGTAAGCCGGAAAGCTGGCCTTGAGGAAGGAATCCAGCAGATCCTTGGCCGCAGGGAAATCAGGAGGGACTCCGGGAAGGGACTCGAAGCAGAGACCGCCTTCCACAGCAGGGTCGTCTGCACTGCCCAGCTCCTTGATGCAGATCAGGCTGACATCGTCGTCGAAGCCCACTGCCGAATACATGAATCCTATTTTCATGATCATGCCGGCGAGTTCAGCCGGGGAAAGTCCGGAGTAGGTGCGGAGCATATACATGATGCGCTCCTCCCCAAAGGCCTCACCCCAGCGGTTGCAGCACTCCGACAGGCCGTCGGTGAAGAGGAGGAGGGAGTCGCCTGGATCGATGGGAAGTCCGTAGCCGCGGTAGACCTGCTCCTGGGCGAATCCGAGGGGCATGTTCCCGCCCTTTACGCGCCAGCACTGCCCTGTGCGGTGCGAGAAGTGGATCACCGAGCTGTGGCCGCAATCGACGAACATGAAGGCGCGACGCAGCTCCTCGTAGCGGGCGTAGGTGAGGGTCGCGTAACTCTTCCGCGCAAGGAGGTGGTGTACCACCTCCGCTTCGGCCGCCGCGCAGATGGCAGCAGGCTCCGGAAGGCCACCTGCACCGGAAAGGCACATTGCGAGCGAACGGACAATGCCGAACTTGATCATGGCTCCGAGGATGGCTGCGTCCATCCCCTTGCCCATCACGTCACCGAGGATGAAGTCGACCGTGTTGTCGGTGAGCTTGAGCACATCGAGGAAATCCCCGTCGACGAGCTTGCTCGGGATGGTCGAGGTCTGGTAATCAAGGCTCTTTACCCTGACCCGCCGGCCCTCCATGAGGACAGCCGCCTGGAGCCGCGCACTGTTCTCGATGTCGCGCGACTGCTCGAAGGCCACCCTGGCGAGGCTCGCATGGAACACCGATTCGTCGCGGATGAAAACCAGGAAACTGCTGTCAGCCACGGCGCCTTCGCCAGGCCCTGCAGCTTCCCTGCGGAGCTGGAGCCAGCGCTTGCCAGCGCTGGGATGGCGATAAGGCAGCCACCTGTCCCTGATCCCGTCCTCCGAGGGTGCAAGGATTTCGGAGAAGGTCTCCTTGCCCTCCGCCCCGAGGAGGCGCCCAAGGTCTCCGCCATATTCCTCGATGGAGTGCCCGAAGAGCCCTGAGAGATTGCCGGAGGAAGCCTGGATATGACCCAGCGAATCGCAGAGGCAGAAAACTCCGCCTGAGAGCCTCGCCAGGGAATCGAGATCAAGACCCTTGGAAATGGGCAGGGGGCTGGCTGTCAGGAAGCCCCGCCCGATCCCGAGTCTGCCGACCCGAGCAAGGCTGCAGTCGACTCCTCTACCGTCTTGTCGATGCCCGCGATCTCACGAAGTCGGACCATGGTGAAAAGCACCATCACAGGGGGCTGGACCGAGCAGATCCTGAGGTCGCCGCCCCTGTCGCGGAAGCTGCGAAGCGCAAAGATGATCTTGCCGAGGCCTGAGCTGTCGATGAACTGCACGTTGGAAAGGTCGAGGACGAGCCTGGCACCTTCACCGAGATGGGAAAGCAGGGAGTCGTTGAAGCTTTCTGAATTGACGATATCGATCTTCCTGAGCTCAGGCCGGAAAAGCCTCACCCTGGCATCTGGAACAGCTGTTGAACTCATGGTACCTCACTCTATATATCGACCTGATTGCATCCAGTCAGGACGGAAATTTCAGTCGTCCTCCGCAGGAGCCTGTTTACGACATGCGCTGGCGATGGGATACTACGATACCATTAATCGAAATGGCGAGGAGCTGACAGGTGATCGAGATCTTCCCCTGGAACGAAAGCTTCGAGACAGGAATGCCCCTCATCGATGAGCAGCACCGGCACCTGGTAGGGCTCCTCAATAGCCTGACAGAGCACCTGTGTACCCCGGAGGACATCGCAGGGCTCAAGGGCATTTTCGGGGAACTCAAGGAGTACGCATTCTTCCATTTCACTATTGAGGAAGCCTGCTGGGAAAAGATCCTCGCCGACGATCCCTGGGCAATCGGCCATCGCGCCGAGCATGAATCCTTTGCCGAGACAATCGACCGCATCGAAACCGAAGGAACTGGCCCTGCCTTGGACGACCGGATCCCTGATATCATTTCCTTCCTGACCCATTGGCTCGTCCTCCACATACTCGACCAGGACCGCCGGATGGCCCTCGCCCTGGCCGAGATCACGGAAGGTGCGACAGTATCGGATGCCAAGGCCCGTGCCAACGAGGCCATGAACGGAGCATCCCTCGTCATGGTCATGACCATGAACGAGCATCTCGCCAGCAAGACCGTCCAGCTCGCGCGCGAGATAGGCAGCAGGAAAGAGGCCGAGGCGAGGCTCAACCGTGCCCTCGACGAGCTCCGGGCAGCCAAGGAGGTCGCTGAAACGGCTACCCTCGCCAAGTCCACCTTCCTCGCGACCATGAGTCACGAAATCCGCACACCCCTCAACTCCATCATCGGCCTGTCACACCTCTCGATCGGTCTCAGCCCTGAGCCAAGGCTCCGTGACTACATCGAGAAGATCGAAGCCTCGGGCCTTCACCTCCTTGGCATCATCAACGACGTCCTCGATTTTTCCAGGATCGAGGCAGGGAAGCTGTCGGTAGAGAAAATCGGATTTGGCCTCAGGGCGGCCATCGGCAACACCGTGATGATCCTCGGAGATCGGGCAGAGGAAAAAGGCCTCTCCCTCACCCTGGACATCGACGAAGGGCTGCCGGAAAACCTCATCGGCGACCCCATCCGCATCGGGCAGATCCTTCTCAATTTCGGGGTGAACGCGATCAAGTTCACCGAGCGCGGAGGAGTCACGATAGCAGTTAGGCAGGAAACGGTCGCTGAGTCGCCTGCCGGTGAAGGCTCCGCAGACAAGCTCCACCTCCGCTTCGAGGTGAGCGACACAGGCATCGGCATAGGGAGCACACAGCTGGACGGATTGTGGCAAAGCTTCCAGCAGGCCGACATGTCGACGACCCGGAAATACGGAGGCACAGGACTCGGTCTGGCCATCTCGAAGCGGCTGGCAGAACTCATGGAAGGCAGGGTCGGCGTCGAGAGCGAGCCTGGCGTCGGATCGACCTTCTGGTTCACGGTCCCGTTGGCTATCGGAAAGCAGGCGGTCGAGGAGGAGAAAAAGCGTCTGGCGCTGTGGGGCTGCCGGGTGCTTCTGGCAGAGGACGATGTGATAAACCAGGAAGTCGCCCTTGCCCAACTCCGCCATGCGGGGCTCGAAGCTGAACTGGTTCCCAACGGCGCCCGTGCCGTTGAAAGGATCCTCACAGAGCCTTGGGACCTCGTCCTCATGGACATAGAGATGCCCGTGATGGATGGACTGGATGCCACCCGGGAAATAAGGAAGCACGACTCGCTTCGGAACCTGCCCATCATCGCAATGACAGCCAACGCCACGCGTGAGGATCGGGAAGCCTGCTTCGCCGCCGGAATGAATGACTTCCTCATTAAACCCATCGATCCAGCTGTATTCCTCAGCCTGCTCGGAAAATGGATCCTGCCTCGAGGCGACCCGGCGCTGCGCCTGGTCCAAGCCACAAGACTGAAAATGGCGACCGAAACGGTGAAACTGCTGCAGGGCGTATCCGGCATCGACATCATACAGGGACTCTCCCGACATCACGGAAAGCAGGATCTGTACCTCAGCCTTGTTCACAAATTCATGACGGACCAGCGTGGCGTGGTAGGGGAACTCAGGGACTGCATCGAGTCAGGAAACCTGGACCTGGCGGAACGCAGGGCGCAGCTCTTGAAAAGCGAGGCGGGCAACATCGGCGCCTTTGGTATCCAGATGCATGGAGCTACCCTCGAACAGGCCCTGAAAGCGCGGCAGCCTGCTGCGGAACTCCAGGCAGCCCTTCCCCCCCTGTCCACGGCCCTCGACGCCCTGCTTGCTGCAATCGAATCCTCCTTCGCCCAGACCCCAGCCCTCGAGGAAGACCCAAGCTGCACAGATGCCATCGGCCCCGTCCTGGAAGGCCTGACCCGGCTCCTTGCCAATGACGACATCAAGGCCACCCTCTTCTTCGAAGCCAATGCCCCAGCCATCAGGTGCGCCCTTGGCCCCGATTTCGCGGAGCTTGCCGCTGCGCTCCGTGCCTTCGATTTCGACAGGGCCAAGGGCACGCTCGCTTCGCTGGCTGGAAGGCGGGCGTAGGCGAGGCAGGGTCAGCGATACTGCTTGGGGTCAAACACCAAGGTACGGCAGGATCTCGCGAAGGGTCAGGCGCCGATCGACAGCTGCGGCCTCCCGCAGCTTGTCGAGGCTGTAGTGTATCTCTTTCATAGTGCTGGAATAATTCCTTGGGCCAAAGGCTTGTCAATCATGGACGGCCCCTTGTCTTGGACGAAATCCAGTATGCACCTGAGTTGACCTCGGCAATCAAACGTGCGGTCGATCGGAACCGGAAGCCAGGCTTGTTTTTCCTCTCGGGCTCCCAACAATGGTGGGTAATGAAGGGCCTGTCGGATAGCCTGGCTGGTCGCGCGGTATTCCTTGACCTGGAAGTCTTTTCCATCGGGGAACTGGCCACTGCAAGGTTCTGGCTCAAAGCATGGCTCGAAAAGCCGGGACACCCGGAATCTGGCTATCGGGGAGACGCATCCCTTCCCCTGCCCGAACGGTTCTGGCGCGGCTGGATGCCAGAAACCCAGATTTTGCCCATTGACCTTGTGCAGGACTATTACAGGGCATATATGCGAACCTACATCGAACGTGACGCCAGGAGTTTTTCAGCTCCCCAGGATCTGCAATCCTTCGGGAGTTTTGTCAGGCTTGTCGCAAGCCTGAATGCCCAGGAAATCCAAACTTCTTCCCTTGCCGATTCGCCCGCACGGGGCAGCCTCTTTGAAGCACTCGTAGCAGGGGAGATCCGCAAGGCCGCATCACTACTTGGGCTTCAGCCCATCCTCCATCACTGGCGAAGCGTCGGGGGAGCGGAGGTAGATCTCGTGCTGGAATGGAACGGAACCCTGTACCCGATCGAGATGAAGCTTGCGTCAAACCCGTCCAGAAGGGATACCAGCGGACTCGCTGCCTTCAGGGTGGCCCATCCTTCTCTCACAATTGCTCCCGGTCTCGTTGTCTGCTGCTGCGAAAAACCATTTCCCATCACCGCCGACACCTGGGCGATGCCCTGGGATTGGGTAGCTGATGATCCAGACTACGCGCATCTCCTGCAGTTTCAAGGTCGGGTTGTATGAGTTTGAACTCGATCGGAGCGCCTGCGCGAAGGATTCCTTTCTTCTGTAAAACCTGGTTCCATCGGCAGGGTAAAGAGAACTTCGGTGCCCTTTCCCTTGACCGTTTCAAGGCACATTTCGCCCCCGAGCACCTTCAGGTAGTTCTTTATTATATATAAGCCAAGCCCGCTCCCTTCATA
Source organism: uncultured Spirochaetota bacterium (assembly GCA_903821875.1). Taxonomy (GTDB): domain Bacteria; phylum Spirochaetota; class Spirochaetia; order Treponematales; family Rectinemataceae; genus CAIJMU01. The sequence goes on along the minus strand of CAIJMU010000076.1, from coordinate 5,463 downwards.
GACACGTTTATTTGTGGAATCTTCCTGTACGAAAGGATCAAATATGAGTTCTTGCGAGTCAGTAGAGACTCCTATGCCGGTATCATTGACAAAGAACTCGACGGCAGTGTCATTCACGGAATAGCCAAAGGTTATCGACCCTTGACTCGTGAATTTGATGGCGTTGTCCAACAGGCAGGAGATGATTTTTCGCAGCAATTGTCCATCGGTGGTCAATGTACAGTTTTCCTGGTCATCTGGGATGTACAAATTAAGGCTCACTTTTTTCACATTGCAGAAACTTTGGTATTTTACTTTCATTTCGTTCAATATGCCACTTACGCTGACTGTAGTACTATTTATTTCTATATTGCCTGAGGCTATAAGCGAAACGTCCATATAGTCTGAGATGGTATTGATAAGACGGTTACCTGATGCTTCGATATATGTGTTGTACTGCTGCCGCTCCTCCGTTGTAAGGCTTGGATCACTGAGGAGGCTCCCAAAGCCTATGATGCCATTGAGTGGCGTGCGTATTTCATGTGAAATAGTATTGATGAATTCAGTCTTCAGGCGGTTGCCTGCCTCAGCCCGTATCAGGGCCTCTTTGAGCGATATTTCAGCCTGCCTGCGATCGGTGATGTCCCTGAAAAAGACCACGATGCATTCCCGGTTTTCAATGGAGATCAAGCTCCCGGAAATATCCGAATGGAAGATCACTCCATTTTTGTTCAGGCATTGAATATCCCTTCCCAGGTCTTTTTCCCCTCGTAACATGCGTTCAAATTGTGAAAGCGCTTCCTGCCGGCTGTCTTTTGGATGGATTGCGTCAATCTTCATCCTCTTCAGTTCGCCCTCGGTATATCCTAGCATCTCACATTGCTTTGGATTTGCGAACATGATCATTCTGGTTTCTGCATCAGCTATCATGATTCCATCGGGACCTCCGTTGAAAATGGAATGATACCGTTTTTCGGATGCATCCAGCTTCTCTTTTTCCGCAATCCTGAGTTTGGTAATATCCCAATTCGTGCCGATCATGCGCACAGCTTTTCCTGAAATGTGGTCGCGCTGGACAATCGCCATGGCCTTGATATGACGAATGGCGCCATCAGGCCAGACAATCCTGTACTCAGTATCATATTCCTGCTTTCTGCGTATTGACTTTTTTATTTCCTTATTGACACGCTCCTTGTCATCGGGATGAATGGCTGCAAGCCAGGCATCATACACTCGCCTGGGATCCCTTTTGTCAATTCCATAAAGTTCACCCATCTGCTCGTCCCACACCAGGATATCCTTGGCTATGTCATAGTCCCATAGGCCAACGCCACCGACACGCGTAGCCAGAGCCAGTTGGGCAGTGGCTCGTTCCAGATCTTCTTTGATCTTGATCCTGGCAGTGATATCCCTGTTGCTTACACGACGGCCCCGATAATTGCCTTTGTCATCGGAAACAGGCCTGCTCAAATGCCCGATATGGGCCACAGAACCATCTTTCCTGAGGATCCTGAACTCATAGGCATCGATTTCATACCTGTGTTCCGGGGACTGGATACGCTCAGAAAGATCATAACAGAACCCTGCATCGTCGGGATGGATGATCTTTTTCAGGAGCAAGCGATCCGACATCAACTCTTCTCGATTGTATCCGGTTATCCTTTCACACGAAGGAGACATGTAGATGATCCGGCCATCTGCCTCAATCCAATACTCCCAGTCATAACCAAAATCTGCCACTGTGCGGAATTTATTTTCGCTCTCCCGCAATGCCAGGGTGGCCTGGCTCAGCTCGGTGACATCTGTAATGAAACCATGCCAAAGCACTGCTCCATCGACTTCCCTCTGAGGTACCGCGTTGCAGCAATGTGTACGGACAATGCCATCCTTGAACTTTACACGGTATTCATGTTGCCAAGGAGCAAGATTTCGTGCCGATGTCTGTATGGAAGCAAACACCCCGGGAAGATCATCAGGGTGGATTTTTTCGATCACTGCCGATGCATCTTCATGGATTTTCTCAGGGCTTACCCGGTACATATCTGTCATTGCCTCGCTGGCGAAGGGAAAACAGGAGGTACCATTGGGACGCAGCCGATATTGAATGACTACTCCGGGTAGGAGGGCGGCAATTCTTCTCTGATAATCCTGTTGAAACAGGAGCTCTTTATTGGCTATGAAAAGCTCGTCGGCACGTTTTGCTTTTTCTTCGTTCTGGAAGGCAAGCTCTTTGTTGGCAATGATCAGCTCGGCCGCACGTTTGGCCTTCTCCTCATTCTGGAAGGCGAGCTCTTTATTCGCAATGACAAGCTCATCAGCTCGCTTTGCTTTCTCTTCGTTCTGGAAGGCGAGCTCTTTATTCGCAATGACAAGCTCATCAGCTCGCTTTGCCTTCTCTTCGTTCTGGAAGGCAAGCTCTTTGATGGCAATGAGCAGTTCGTCGGCACGTCGTGCTTTAATGGCAATTGCCAGATCACTGGCCTTCTTTGTTTCCTCTTTTATTTGCGTAGCCAGGTCCTTATTGGCAACCATCAGCTCAGCAGTATGCTTTTTCTTCTCTTCGGATTCGTGAAGGAGCTTCAGTATTTCCGATTCTGATCTTATTTTCCGCGACACCTCAGTCTCTTTTTTCGGGGGGGGGGGGGGGATACTATCACTACTTTCATCATTGGTATTCCTTACGAAGGCTTGATTGAATCACCCGGACTCAAGAGCAGACTACCGCAGGTCATGATTATGCACCCAAACAGGGATTTAGGGGATTCAAAATGAAGACACGTTACTATTAATTAGACTGTTATAAGCCGGATATGGATAAATAAAGCACGATTCGTCGGAGATGCTCGCCGCTCAGCGATCAATCTCGTTGATACACCTTGTCCGGATTTTCCTGGCTGTGATCGACCTTGCCCACTACCTTCTGGAATGAATCGACTGCGGCATCAACGTCGGATGGATTCAGTTTGATCTCGATGGCGCCCCATCTGCAGTCCTAGATGAATCCCGATAGTGCGCCAGGGCTCCGCCCGAGTTTTGGGCAAATATCCGCAGGTCTCGAACAACCATGTTCCCGAAGTGGAATCCAATCGAATCCCGGTCCCTCAAGAGAGTAGTCAAGCTGGGCGTCTTCATAGTGCCGCGATTTCCTCCTCGGAAAGCCCGGTAGCCTGGCAGAGCTGCGCCAGAGGCATCCCCAGGGTTTTAAGCCGCTTCGCGATAGCCAGCTTTTCCGCGAGTTCACCTTCTGCCTTGCCCTGGGAGATCCCCTGGGAGATGCCTTGGGAGATGCCTTGGGAGATGCCTTGGGAGATGCCTTCGGCCTTTCCTTCTTCTTTTCCCTGGGCCTTGCCGCGGGCTATCAGCATTTCGGCGGTGCTCATGATGTCCTCCTTGAGCCAATTGTCAGTCAGCAGTTGATTGATGGTATTGATCAGTTCCTCTGGCGTAAGGCTGGAACTGGCCAATAGGTACAGCTCGATCTCCTTGAAGGCCGGGTCATGCCTCGCCATCCTGTCCATGGTCCCTGCCAGGCGGCTCAATGCCCGTAGGGCCAGATCCGTCTGCGTTCGCGCATATTTCATCGCCCAAAGCGCAGCGGACAGCTGTGGCGGCGCTTCCAGTTCGCTGTCGGGCCGCGTGGTCAGGTTGAAAATCTCGCACAAAAAATCTGGCCGATAGGCCGACAGGATGTCCGGATAGCCAGCGCCAAACAGAGAGCTGAAACCTGTGGCGATGTGTTTTGTCTCTCCATGGTAAAAAAGGATCGGAATGATGGGCAGCAGCGGCACTGCGGCCTCGGTCCTCGCATCACGGGTCCAGGTCTGCACCATGTAGCGCAGGATCTGAAGGAGGGCCCACTTGTCAGCGTAGGACTTATGCTCAACGAGGATGTACAGGCGGGCTTCCCGGCCCTGGAGCTGGATGCTCGCCGACAGATCAGAAAAGTGCTCCCTATGCTCCTCATCGATGAAGGTGCCATCGGAGATGTCCAGGGTACTGACGTCCAGAAGCGTGAACACATCAGCGGGCAAAGCCGTTTCCAGGAAGGGGATCAGGTTCTTCGGCCGGGAAAACCAGGTCTTGAAGAACTTGTCATGCGGATTGTGAACCTCGCCGCTCATGCGTGAAGGATATCCAGGCGCGGGGAAGGAATCAAGATGAGGGGCAGGCTTGACGGATCAGACACCGCAGCCGAGCCATGGTTGGGAGTCAAGGGTTCGCGCTGGGAATCAGCTATGACTGATCGCTTTGTCAAGGCTGGCTCCACCTCTCGTTGAATCCAGTCGATAGTTCCTCGAACCTTGTTGGGAATTGAAGCATCGTGGAGCCTTCCGGGCGTATAGAGGGAATGGAACCATTCACCCCACCCTTTTGTCCCCGGGCAAGCTGCAGACACCACCAAGCTGGAAGTATTCCATACGCTTCCTTTTGCGCATGGGGTAGCTACCCCACCCGGGCATTTGGCCGTGTCCCCCGCTTCCGCTGCCTTGCCTGCGGTGCAACCTTTTCGAGCCAGACCTTTGCCGTGGATTACTATGCCAAACGCGTGTTCGATTACGAAGAGATTGCGCGCAAACTCTCAAGCTGCGAGAGTCTTTCCGCAATCGGCCGCGCCTATGCAGCTTCAACGGATACCATCATGAATCGGGTTACGCGGGCCTCCCGGCAGGTCCTGGCCTTTGAGTCGGAGCTGGCTTCGACCCGGCATCCAAGCGAGGATCTCGCCGCCGACGGCTTTGAGAGCTTTTGCCGTTCCCAGTTTCACCCCAACAACATCACGATCCTCGTGGGAGCGAAGTCACAGTTTGTCTATGCCGCCGATCACGCGACCCTGCGGAGAAAAGGTCGTATGACCGATGGGCAGCGGGAGAGGCGGACGGAGCTCGAGAAGGAGTGGCGGCCCGATCCCAAGGGAATCGAGAGGTCCTTTTCCCGCGTGGCCATGGAGGGACTCAGGGTCCTGTCCGATGGAAGGCGCTCATCCATCACGCTCTGGACGGACGAGCACAAGTCCTACGGCCGGGCGATGGCCGGCTCAGGCTGCCTGGCATCGATGCGGGAAGCCGGGCGCCTTGACCACAGGACCATTTCCTCCCGGGCGGAACGGACGCGGACGAATCCGCTGTTTCCGGTCAATTATCTCGACCGCGAGATCCGGAAGGACCTCCACGAGCACGTTCGCGAGACGGTCTGCCATGGACGGAACGTGAACCGGCAGATGGAACGTTTCACGCTCTACGCCTGGTGGCACAACTACCGGAAGCCCCACCGAGTGCGCGAACGGGTCTTCCGGAGCCATGCCGAGGTGGCAGGCTATGACCTCCCTCACATCGCGAAGGCTGTCCAGAAGGTCTGGAAGCGCCGGGCGATGCTGTCCCTCACGGAGCTTGCGGAACCCGGGTTCGACACATGGCTCCGGTCCCGGGCAAGTCCTGGACAGAGTGGACCGGACTACCTCCCAGGGTATGCGATGGCATAAAGGGG
>CAIJMU010000075.1 GCA_903821875.1 uncultured Spirochaetota bacterium | reverse complement strand
GCGCTGTCTTAAAAGCAAAGAAGCCGTCCCGTAGGACGGCTTCTTTGACTTTCTTCGGGCATCCCGGACTCGAACCGGGGACCCCGAGTCCCCCAGACTCGTACGCTAACCACCTGCGCTAATGCCCGATTGCCTCAGCTTGTGGCTAAGGCGAACGGACAGTAGCACGGGGTTTGTGGGCGGGTCAAGGCGAGGGAATTGGTCTCATTTGTGGCTTTCGATCGGGTAGGGGATGAAGTCGAGGGCGAAGGAGATGGCGAAGGGGACCGAGTAGATGACCATGATCAACCCTATCAGATCGTTCCAACTCCCGCTGGTGCGGGGTTGGGCTAAAACCCAGGCGCCATAGCCAGCTATTCCGACAAAGGAAAGGCCATCGATCCCGAGGTTGATGCCGCGCCACAGCGCGATGCCCTTGGCATCGTTGGTGACAATACCGGCCATCAGGAGGGAGTTGGGGAGGGTCCAGAGGGCTGAAAGTACCAGGCCGGGAACGCCATTGGCGGTGGCAAGACTCTGGACTGTAAGCACCAGAGGCGCAGCGATCTTGAAGGCCACAGGGATGGATAGGAGAGTCGTCACCACGGTCTCGCCCTGGTTGAGGACGAGGCCGTCTGAGGTGGCTGGTGTCTCGGCAGCAAGAAAACCGGGGAAGAACAGGCAGACAAAGGCGAGGGTCGCAAGCGCGCGGCGTGTCGTATTCATGGGGGCCTCCTTGACCGGTCTGGGCCGCCGCACTGGCACGGGCAACCTGGTCCGAGAATGTACCATACCTTTTCCGCTTTAGCTCGCTACCCCCTCTGCCTCCCAATCGAGGAGCCGCCGCTGCCCCTCCAGCCCCCTGATCTCTGTCGCATCCTGGCTCATCTCAAGGGTACCGAGATAGATCCCCGCCTGGTCGCGGACGGCGAAGTACTCGATGACGATGAACCTGCCACCCATCTCGATCCAGAAGCGGGCTGTATCCTTTTCGCCAGAACGGAAGGAAGCCAGGATATGCTCGACCGTGGCCAGGCTCTTGGGGGGATGGCAGTTCTTCACATTGCGGCCTATTGCGCCAGGGCTTCGCGGGAAGATGCGGTGGGGGCTGTCGGAATACCAGGCGACCCTGTCTTGGGCATCGACAAAGCTCATGTCGACGGGCAGCATGCAGAGGATCCTGTCGAGGACCGCGAGGGAGAGGGAGCCGGTGGACAGGGGGAGGGCATCCGCGAGGGTCTTGGGAGTTGCGGCAGCCGGCTCTGCCTGGCTGGGGCTGTCATACATGCCCGGCTTGGCCTGTGCGACGAGTTCCGACAGCGAGGGGGCCTTTGTTTCGCGCCTCCTGATCACCTCGGGATCCCAGGCTGAGCCGGGTAGTATCCAGGCAAAGCCGATGGCATCCTCACCCTGGCGGATCTCAGCCCACTCGAGTTCCGAAAGCCGCGAGAGGGCGTTGGGAAAGAGGATGCGCTCCTCCATGAAAAACATGCGCCGCATCTTGCCAGCGAGCTTCCGTGCCTCGGAGCGAAAGCTGTGGGCCGCTGTGCCGGCAGCCCTCCGATCACCCGCGCTCGAAGCCGCTCTGCTGGCTTCGAGCTCCGCTGCGACTGCCTTGAACTGGGCGCGGATCTCGTCGTGCTTGCCCCACATCACCTTGGAAGGGCCGGTAAAGCGCTTCCGCTCGAGCCAGGGGAAGAGCTGGTTTTCCTTGCGCTGGTAGTGGACTTCGATGGTCCGCAGGTCTGCGAGCGCGGCCTTCGCCGAGCTGAAATCGCGGCCGCCATAGGCGAGCCGCCGGGCTGCCCCAAGAAGGCTTCGGATGCGCCTGGCGGCCTCGCGGTTCTCTGCCAGGTAGCTGTGGACGGGATGTCCGGGCATGGTATGGGATCGGCCGCCCTTTTCGAGGGCCTTGGAAAACACCTCGACGTGGACCTCGCAGAGGCGCTGTATTTCTTCGACAGGCATGCCGCCATCGACGAGGGACTGTTCCATCTCGGCGATCTCGCCGGCTGAAACGCCTTCGATGAGCTTCGCGAAGTCCCGGCGCACCTTCGAGACAGGTTCGCCGTCATGGAGGCGCCCGATGATGGCTGCAAGTCCAGCCTGCCGCTCGCTCGAAATTGCTACTGTTCCTTCCATATCGACCTCCTTAGTCACTCATGACCAAGATGGCGCGATTCCGTGCCGATCACCGTAACGTACGATACAGTTTTTCCGGGATGGGGGAGGCGTTGCTGGGACGGGCTGGGGCAGAGCTGCAGTGCTTGGGTCTCAGCCCGGATTCCCGAGGTCCCAGGTCATGCCGCGGTCAGTGATACGTTTGCAGAAGGAGATGAAATCCTCCTCCGAGAGGGGCTTGGCGAAATGATAGCCCTGGAAACCGGTGCAGCCCATATCCCAGAGGATCCTGATCGCATCGGCCTCTTCGACGCCCTCGGCCACGAGGGAGAGGTCCATGCCCTTCGCGATGGCGACGAGGGAACGCACGATGACCTGGTCCTCTCGGCTCGTCGCAAGGTGCTCGACGAACTGCCTGTCGATCTTGATCTCGCTCAAGGGGAAGCGGTGGAGATGGGACAGGGAGGAATAGCCTGTCCCGAAATCGTCGAGGGAGATGCGGAGTCCGAGATCCTTGAAACGGGAGAGCATCCGCGCCGCATTTTCGGGATCGTCGAAGAGGCCGGTCTCGGTGACCTCGACGGTGAGCTTGTCGGCCCTGACCCCGCTCCGGGCCATCGCAGCGGTGAGGACCTCGATGGCGTCGTCCGAATGGAATTGCCGGGCTGAAAGGTTGATCGACATGCCCGTGCAGGCAGGGGCTTCCCTGAGGCAGGAGGCGAGCCTCCGCGTGCTCTCGTAGATAAGCCATTTCCCGAGGGGGAGGATGAGGCCCGTCTCCTCGGCCAGGGGGATGAAGAGGTCCGGCCTGATCACACCGCGCTCGGGATGCCGCCAGCGGATGAGTATCTCCGCCTCGATGGTCTCCACCTTCAGTAGATCCCCATCGAGGGCACTCGCAAAGATCTTGGGCTGGAAGACGATGAAAAACTGATCCCCGAGGGTCTCCTGGTTGTTGCGCTCGATGGCCTTGACGATGGCGCTCCGGAGCTCGACCTTCTCGGCGGCCTCGGACTGGAGGGCGGGACGGAAGAGCGTGAAGGCCTTTCCTCGCTCGCGGGAGGTCGCGGCAGCGATGTCCGCGTACTGGAGGAGCCGCGAACGTTCGAGGCCGTGCTCTGGCCAGTAGGCGCCTCCCACCGAGGCAGTCAGCGAGATGCTGAGGCCAGAGAACACGTGGGGCTCCGAGAGGCGCGAGACCAGGTCGCGCAGGAACTGGGCCAGGGGTTCTCCCTTCATTCCCAGCAGGAGAATGACGAACTCGTTTTCGCGGGTGTGGAAGAGGAGGTCGCCTTCCCTCAGCTGGGCAGCTATCCGGGCGCCGGTCTGGTACAGGATCCACTCGGTGAGGTGTCCCTTGATCGTCTTGCGCACCGCCTGGAAGTCCTCGCCGAGCTGGAGGATGAGGAGGGTGAAGCCGCTTTCCGTGGATTCCCTGCACTTCTCGATGAGGCTGTCGAGTTCCACCTCGAGGCGGAAATGCGTCGGTAGCCCTGATTGGGGCTGGAGGGAAATGCGACGTTCGAGCTCGTCGACCCGTTCGGCCAGACGGTGGTTTTCGGCGTGTAGGTGGGCGAGCTCTGATACGTCGTCGCGCCGTACCGCGATCCGGGAATCGAAGCTTGAATCCAGAATGCTGGCAGGCATGACTGTTTCTTCCTCTTTTTCTCCCCGAACCTCGGCAGAGCTGCAGGGAATCGGCGCTGTACGTGGTGCCCAGGACAGCAATGCAGGCTGTTCCACGCCAGATCACAGGAAGTATAGGTTATCAAAGCGGAAAAACAACAGCAAATAGCTGCCCGGGCGGGGCAAAGGAGCCATAGCCGGGCTAGGATGGGAAGCAAGGGGGCAGCCATGCCGCGTTTGAATTTCCTCCTGACCCTTGCCTGGGACGGCACTGACTTCGAGGGCTGGCAGCGCCAGCCTGGCAGGGTACGCAGCGTCCAGCTCTGTATCGAGGCAGCCCTCTCCAAGGTCCTGGCAGAACCCGTGGAGGTGACTGGCGCGAGCAGGACCGACAAGGGAGTCCACGCCGAGGGCCAGGCCCTGAGCTTCCACTCCCGCTCGCCGATGCCGCCCGCCTCCATCCTCGCCGCCCTCGACCGCGAGCTGCCTCCCGACCTCGCCGCACTCACCTTGCGCACGGTCGATCCCCGCTTCCATGCGCGCTACCGCGCGAAGTCGAAGCTGTACCGCTACCGGCTCTACCTCGCCGATCGTCCCAACCCCCTCCTTCGGCGTTACAGCCACCACGTCACCGGGATCCTCGACCTCGTGGCCATGCGCGAGGCGGCGGCCCTCCTGGCCGGCGAGCGCGACTTCCGCAAGCTGTCGAACGAGAAGGAGAAATCCGACACGGTGCGCAGGCTCCTCGCGGCCCGGGTGGAAGCAAGGCGCTGCGAGGGTGGCCTGGCCGGAGCGGCGATCGAGGAAGCGACGACGAGAGGGCCGGCCATCGTCGACCTCCTCTTCGAGGGGGACGGATTCCTCCACAACCAAGTGCGGATAATGTCAGCATTGGTACTTGAAGCGGGGCTCGGAAAAAGGAGCCTTGAATCGGTCGGCCAGCTCCTGGCCGCCGGCGGCAGGCAGGATGCGCCGGGGGCCCTCGGAGCCTGGGGTCTGACCCTCTTATCTGTTTCCTACTGACGCGAGGGGAAACTCCACGACGCAGATCGTGCCGGTGACTCCATTTTCAATGCTGAAGTGGCCCGAGACCTGTGCGGCAAGACCGCTGACGAGGCTGAGGCCTGTCCCTGAATTGGCGCACAGGGCAAAACCGGGAGGCAGGCCAACACCGTCGTCAGCCACCTCGAGGCGTGCGTCCCGGGCAGTCCTCCGCAGGGTCACGCTGATAACGCCGCTCTGGCCATCGGGAAAGGCGTATTTGATCGCATTGGTCACCAGTTCCGCGAGCACGATGCCCAGGGGGGCAGCGTCGGCTGCGGAGACCGCGACCGGGTCGAACCCGCTCGTGATCCGGATGTCCTTTACCAGGGACTCGAGGCCCGCGACGACCTTTCCGAAGTATTCGTCGAGCCTGACCTCGCCCTGGGATTCCGAGGAATACAGGAGGGAGTAGAGATCGGAGACCGAACGTATCCTGGCGAGTACACCCTGGAGGCTGGCCAGGGTTTCCGGCGAACGGCTGTCGGACACCGAATAGGACACAATGCCCGAAATCATCGTAAGTGTGTTCTTGATCCTGTGCTGGAGCTCGCGGAAGAGGGTGCGGTTTTCCTTGAGTGCTGCCCCGAGGGCTTCATTGGCTGTCGTCACGTCATGGAAAAGCCGCCCGAGTTCCCGCTCTCCCGGCCGGAAGATGAGAAGGGCTTCGAGGGCGAGGGCCAGGAACATGACAGCCAGCAATATCGCCTCGAGGATCCGCGTGAACAGGACCCGGGCCCTCGTCTCGCTGTCGTACTGGAAGGTGATGGCGTTCATGCCGACCAGGAAGGCAGCCTCCTTGTCCAGGATCGGTGCAGCCAGCGCCAGGAGCGCTGCAGGCGTCGACCCCGGCGAGAAGGACTCGCGGGCCAGCGCTGCAGCAGCGTCGAGGATAGCCTGGTAGGAGGGTTCCAGAGTGGCGAAAAGCCCAAGGATCTCGGGGCTGTTGCGGCCCTTGGTTCCAAGTTCCCTGTCCCCGTGGAGGAGACCGTCGTGCGAGCTGCGCCAGAGCTCGGCCGCGATACCGAGTTCTACGGCCAGGGGCTTCCGCGCCTGGAGGTCCCTGGCCTCCAGGATCTGCAGGGAGATTTTCGCGATCTTCTGGCTGAGCATCCGCTGCCGTCCTGCGACGTTCACCACGCGGCCGGAGTCGTCGTTGCCGGCGAGCGCGAACTGGATGACGAGCTGGCTCGCCACGCTGACGAGGGCGATGAAGCTCAGGGCCAGGATGTACTTCCGGCGCAGTATCGCCGCTGGATCCGACAGTGCCCCCTTCGTTCCGGCCACGCCTGCGGGGGCCTTCCCCTGGACAGAAGGTGGGGGCTCCCGTTCCGGGCTCAGTCCCTCCATCAACCCACTGTCCCTTCGACAAGAGCGTCGTCCACGGTGTAAGGCAGGGTGATATGTCCTAATTGCGAATGCTTCAGGTTGTACTCGGCGGACACTTCGATGGCGTGGGGGTTGCGTGCCCAGGCGCGGCGCGAGACCCCTGCCATCACATCCCAGGGGAGGGCCATGCCGATGACCTCGTCGACCTTCTCCGAACCGTCCAGGACGAGGCCGAAACCGCCGTTGATGGACTTTCCGATACCCACCCCGCCGCCATTGTGAAGGGCCACGAGGGTCATGCCGCGCGCCGCGTTGCCCGCGAAGACCTGTGTGGCCATGTCGGCAGTGACGTTGGAGCCGTCCTTGATGTTGGAGGTCTCGCGGAAGGGGCTGTCGGTACCTCCGGTGTCATGGTGGTCGCGACCCAGCATGATCGGGCCTACCTCGCCCTTCCGTACCATGTCGTTGAATTTCAGGGCTATGTCGCGGCGGCCAAGGGCGTCCTGGTACAGGATGCGGGCCTGGGTTCCGACGACGAGGCGGTTCTTTTCCGCGTCGCGTATCCAGACCCAATTGTCACGGTCCTGGCCCCGGCGGTCCGGATCGATGCAGGCCATCGCCGCGGCATCGGTCCTCCTGAGGTCCTCGGGCTTTCCGGAAAGGCAGACCCAGCGGAAGGGACCGTAGCCGTAGTCGAAGAGCTCGGGACCCAGGATATCTTCCACATAACTGGGATAGATGAAGCCGTCCTTCTCGTCGTAGCCGTTCTTCGAGACCTCGCGCACGCCGGCGTCCCAGACGGCCTTGAGGAAGGAATTGCCGTAATCGAAGAAGTAGCTGCCCTTCTTCGATAGCCTGCCGATGACCTCGAAGTGGCGCTTGAGGCTCGCATCGACGAGCTTCCGGAAACCCTCGGGGTCGGACCCCAGGAGGCGGGTGCGCTCCTCGAAGGAGATGCCGGCAGGACAGTAGCCGCCCTCGTAGGCAGCGTGGCAGGAACTCTGGTCGGAGAGGAGATCGATGTGGAAGTTGTGCGAATCGGCGTACTCGAGGAGGTCAACCACGTTGCCCTGGAAGGCAACCGCAAGGGGCTTTTTCGCTGCCTGGGCTTCCCCGGCGAGGCGGAAGGCTTCTCCGGGATCCTGGGCCACGGCGTCGACCCAACCCTGCGAATGGCGGGTCTCGATGCGGCTCGGGTCCACCTCGGCGATGATTGAAGCCGCATTGGCTATCGTGGCCGCCTTGCCCTGGGCTCCCGACATGCCCCCGAGGCCCGAGGTGACAAAGAGCCGCCCCCCAAGGTCGCCGTCCTGGGGAATGCCGAGCTTGAGGCGACCCGCGTTGAGGAGGGTGTTGTAGGTGCCGTGCACGATGCCCTGGGGCCCGATGTACATCCAGCCGCCAGCGGTCATCTGGCCGTAGTTCGACACGCCGAGGGCGGCGGCGACGGCAAAGTCCTTCGAATTGTCGAACATGCCGATCATGAGGCCGTTGGTGACAATGGCCCGGGGCGCAAAGCGGTGGGACTTGAACAGGCCCGAGGGGTGGCCTGATTCAATGACGAGGGTCATGCCCTCATCGAGGACCTCGAGGTATTTCTTTATCAATAGGTACTGCATCCAGTTCTGGCAGACCTGGCCGGTCTCACCGTAGGTGACCAACTCATAGGGATAGAGGGCGACCTCGAAGTCGAGGTTGTTGTCGATCATCACCTGGAGGGCTTTTCCCTCGGTACTCTTGCCACGATAGGAATCCCAGGGCCTGCCGGAGAGCCTGCCCTGTGGCCTGAAGCGGTAGCCGTAGATGCGGCCCTTTTCCCGGAGCTCGGAAAGGAACTCGGGGGCGAGGGCAGCGTGCCATTTCTCGGGGATGTAGCGGAGGGCGTTGCGGAGGGCGAGGGCCTCCTGGGCCTTGGTGAGCCGGGCTTCACGGCGCGGCGCACGGCGCATGCCCGGCTCGAAGACCGGGTCGGGCGGGAGGCTGTCGAAGTCCAGACGGAGCGTCATCGAGGCAAAAACATCAGCATTGGTCATTTGTCGTCACCCTCGTAGCCGGCGCTGCCGTCGTCCTCCCACTCCCCCTCATCGGCGTCAATATCCTCCTCCCAGGCGAAGGCCTCGTCCTCCTCGCCGATGACGTCCTCGACGGCCTTGAGGGCAGTACCTTCCTGGACAAGGGCCTCGACGGCCTGGATGTCCTGGTACATGACACGGTCGGGACCGAGGCCCGGCACGGTGGAGCGGATGGCCTTGTACGCGGCCTTCGTCGCCGGCGAGAGGCTCTCCCCGAGGTCGACCCTCATGGCCTCGGCGCGGAGATCGAGGGCCTGGCAGGCGGCCAGGAGCTCGATCGCCACGACCGAGCGGAGGTTGCCAATGATTGAACGGGCTTTGCGCGCGGCGATGCTTCCCATCGCGACGTGCTCCTCCTGGTTGGCGCTCGAGGGAATCGAGTCGACGCTCGCGGGGTGTGCCAGGATCTTGTTTTCGGACACGAGGGAAGCAGCGGCGTACTGGGTGATCATGAAGCCGGAATTGAGGCCGCCTGAGCGGGTAAGGAAGGCGGGCAGGCCGTTGGAGAGGTGGGGGTTCACCAGGCGCTCGATGCGGCGCTCGGAGATGCTCGCGAGCTCGGCCATCGCGATCGCAAGGAAATCCATGGCCAGGGCGACGGGCTGCCCGTGGAAATTGCCCCCGGAGATCATGGCCTCAGGGGCTTCGAACTCTAGGTCGGGGTCGTCCTGCCCGCCGGGGAAGATGAGGGGATTGTCGGTGACAGCATTGAGTTCGCGCTCGACGATATCGGTGACGTAGCCGAGGGCATCGCGGCTGGCGCCGTGCACCTGCGGCGCACAGCGCAGCGCGTAGGCGTCCTGCACACGGAGCTCGCCCTGCCGCGTGGTCAGGCCAGAGCCAGACAGGAGGGCGCGCAGGCGCTCGGCGCAAACTTCCTGGCCTTCCTGGCCACGCAGCGCGTGCACCCGTGGGTCGAGGGCGTCCACGATGCCGCGAAGGGCCTGGAAGCTGAGGGCACAGGCCACGTCGCAGGTGCGGAGGAGCTTCCAGGAATCAAAGACCGCGAGGGCGGCGACGGCAGTCATGGCCTGCGTGCCGTTGATGAGGGCCAGGCCCTCCTTGGGGGCAAGGATGACGGGAGCCATGCCTGCAGCCTTGAGCGCAGCACCGCCGGGCATGCGTGTGCCACGGTAGAAGGCTTCGCCCTCGCCGATGAGCACGAGCACCATGTGGGCCAGGGGGCAGAGGTCTCCCGAGGCGCCGAGGCTGCCTTTTTCGGGGACGACTGGCACGATGTCGGCATTGAGCATGTCGACGAGGGACTGGAGGGTCTGGGGACGGATGCCGGAATAGCCGACCGCGAGGGCGTTGGCGCGGAGGAGGGCCATGGCGCGGACCACTTCCAGGGGGAAGGGTTCGCCGATGCCACAGGCGTGACTCACGATGAGGTTGTGCTGAAGAAGGGCGTTGTCCTCGGCGGAGATGAACACGTCGCTGAATTTGCCGAATCCTGTCGTAATGCCGTAGCTCACCCTGTTTTCGGCGACACAGCGGTCGACGACAGCCCTGGACATGGCAACCCGTTCGAATGCTTCGGGGGAGATTTCGACCCGGGCACCGAAGCGCGCGACGAGGACGGTTTCCTTGATACCGAGCGAGTGCCCGTCGAGGAGTATGGAGTCCATAATACCGCCTTGGAACAGGGATCTGCGGCAGGGGGGCCGCCATTGGGGAAAACCATAGCATGATTGCTAAGGCTTCGAAAGGTCGATCTGTCTTGGGCATGGACTCGAAGCTTCCCGCATACGATACTGGCAAGGGTGGAACACTCTGACAAAGTCTGGTGACAGCCTGCCGCAAAACATGGCCCCCGCGAAGGAAGGAATGATCCATGAGCCAACAGGAACAGGGCCGGGCAGAAGACGAGGCCTGCAAGGATCCAGAAAGCGCTCGACGGCTCCTCCAGGAACTACGGACACAGAAGGCAGTACTCGAAACACAGAACGAGGAACTCCGCGGGGCGAAGGAGGAGCTGGCGCTTACGCGGGCTCATTACTTCGACCTCTACGACTCGGCACCCTTCGGCTTCTTCACGATCGGGGAAATGGGAACCGTCCTTGAGGCGAACGTCGCAGCTGCGGAGATGCTCGGACTCGGCCAAGGCGAGCTGCGCGAACTCAGCGTATACCGATTCATCCATGGCGACGACCAGGCATCCTTCGCCAGGAGCCAGCGCCTCGCTTTCATGACTGGCGCTGCGCAAGCCTGCGAAATCCGCGTGCTCAGGCGCAACGGGGAGGAATTCTGGGGCCATCTGACCCTTACCCCCTCGAAGGCCGCGGATAGTGGACAGCTCTGCAGGGTTGTCATCAACGACGTCTCCGAACAGAAGAAGTCCGATGTAGAAAGGCGCGAACGCGACTCGTGGCTTCGTACGCTCTCCAAGGCCATCGAGCAGAGCCCTGTGACCATTGTGATCACCGACCGGAAGGGCGACGTCGAGTACGCGAACCCGACATTCGAAAGGACATCCGGCCATCCGGTCCAGAGCGTCATCGGGAAGAATCCCCGCATCCTGAAGGGCGGCGACATGGCCCCCGAGGTATACTCAGGCATGTGGAAGACCCTCCTGTCCGGGGAGGACTGGACGGGAATCTTTCACAACAGGAAGAAAAGCGGCGAACTCTACTGGGAGTCGGCCATAATTTCGCCGGTCAAGGACAAAAATGGCACGATCACGCATTTCCTGGCCCTGAAGACCGACATCACGGAGATGCGGCGCTTGCAGGAGGAGCTCTTCCTCTCCCGCGAGGAAGCCATCAGGGCCAACCGCGCCAAGAGCGAGTTCCTTTCACAGATGAGCCACGAACTCCGCACCCCGATGAACGCCATCCTTGGCTTCGGCCAGCTCCTCGAGGCTGACCGCAGCCTCGGTCCGGCCCACCTCGACTCGGTGATGGAGATCACAAAGGCGGGTCGCCACCTCCTCGACCTCATCAACGAGGTCCTCGACCTCTCCAGGATCGAGAGTGGAAACATCGAGTACAGCCTCGAAGCCCTCGAGTTCACCGAGCTTGCGCAGGAGTGCAGGAATCTCGTTCAGCCCCTCGCAGAGAAAAGCAGCATCGCGTTGGAACTGGAGCTTCCTGCGAGTAGTCCCGTGCTCGGTGACCGCATGCGGCTCAAGCAGGTGCTGGTCAACCTTCTTTCGAACGCCATCAAGTACAACAGGCCAGGAGGCAGGGTGCTCGTTGGCATGAGTTCCGAGGGTGGCATGACCCGTCTGTCAGTCACCGACAACGGCGCAGGGATTCCCGAGGGACGGATGCGGGAACTGTTCCTGCCCTTCAACCGGCTCGGTGCAGAAAACACCGAGATTGAGGGTACAGGGATCGGCCTGACAATAAGCAAGAAACTCATGGAGACGATGGGGGGCCGGATCGGGGTACGCAGCGAGCTGGGCGTCGGAAGCATCTTCTGGATCGAGATCCCGGTGTTCTTCCCTGCCTCGGAGGCAGAAGCGGCGGATACCGAAACGCAAGAGGCCGGGCATGGGGGAGGAAATGCCGGGACGTATGTAGCCCTCCACATCGAGGGCAAGCAGTCAAACCAGAAGCTCATGCGGCAGATCCTCGAGAAACGCAGGGG
>CAIJMU010000074.1 GCA_903821875.1 uncultured Spirochaetota bacterium | reverse complement strand
GGATTATCCTTTCCGATTTCTCGGATTATGGCGTACCCTTCTGGCAGGGGGACACGTGCTCTACAGGCGCCACGTAAAGAGCCGGATCGTCGAGCTGCTTCAGGACTTTCGTATCGTCTATCTCACCGGCCCCAGGCAGGCGGGCAAGAGCACCCTCGTCCGAGAGATCGCCAAAGAGCTGCGGATGGACTACTACACCCTCGACGACGCCGCCTTGCAGGCCTCTGCAAGGAGCGATCCCCAGGGGCTTCTTGCTTACCTGAAGACACCGTTGGTGCTGGATGAATTCCAGATGGCACCCGGCCTGATCGGTGCGATCAAGATGGTCTCGGATACCGCCGACGGCAGGAAAGGGCTGTTCCTGTTGACCGGTTCGTCTGACATTTTTCGTTCCGCCCAGGTCCAGGAGACATTGCCGGGGCACCTGGCGCGGGTCGAGCTCTACCCGCTGTCACACTCGGAACGGCACGACAACCGCTTCGACCTGATCGATCGACTGTTGAGCGGCACATTCGACGCATTCGACGGTGCTTCGGTAAAGCCGCTGAACCGAATCGCGCTGGGACAGTTGCTCATAGACGGAGGTTATCCGGAAGCAATCACCAAGCCCCCCCGCTCTCGAAGCGCCTGGTTCTCATCCTATGTCGAAGGCCGTCTTCTGAAAGACTTCGAGACCATGCACCAGGCTAAAGGGGACTATCACGGCAAGCTCTCTGCCCTCGTCCGCAGCCTGGCAGGCATGACCGGGAATCTGATAAAATACGCCAATATTGCCAACGATCTGTCGCAGGACGACAAGACCGTCAAGAAATACATGGAGATGCTGGAGCTGATGTTCATCATTCGCCGGCTCCATCCGTACGTTCGCAACAGTGCCAAGCGCGCTGTCGTCGGAATGCCGAAGCTCCACTTCGTCGACACCGGATTGGCCTGTCACCTGCTCGGGCTGAAACATGCCGAGTCACTCCATGACACGCCCTTCTTCGGCGGGCTCGTCGAGAACTTCGTCTATTGTGAATTGCTGAAGCACGCAACCTGGTCCTCCGAAGATGTCAATTTCTTTCATTTCCGTGATACGGCGAGACATGAGCTCGACCTGGTCATGGAACGAAGCGACGGCAAGGTCGTCGGCGTCGAGGTAAAGGCTTCCATGACGGTCAAACCGGAGGATTTCTCGGGCATTTCCAGCTTTGCCGATTACGCCAAAGGCAGGTTCCTCCACGGCATACTGTTCTATTCGGGCGACAAGGTGCTGCCGTTCAGGAATGGCGACGCCACCTGCCACGCAGTCCCCATCTCAGCGCTCCTGGGGGCGCCAGCCTGAAGTGGGCGCTCGCCGCCGACTCGAGTACCTTTACGTCATCCAGGCCACGAACCTCGAGGGGCTTATGATCTATTCGAAAGGAAAGCTCATCGCCGATGGCAACCAAGATCGCGTCTACTTCCTCGTCTCCGGCAAGCGGGCGCTCTAGGCGCGCCCCCGGGAGCGAACTCTCCCTGGCCGCCTGTCCGGCGTGCGGAAGCCTGAGCCTCGAGGCGGTGGAACGCGACTGGACGGGGACCTGGTCCGG
>CAIJMU010000073.1 GCA_903821875.1 uncultured Spirochaetota bacterium | reverse complement strand
TCGCCGACATCGAGGCGAAGGCCGCCCGTGACGGGGCCTGGCCTCCGGCATGGATCGCCAGGGCCGAGGGAGTGGCCATCGGCGATTGAACGCGCCCGTAGGCGCGTTCAATCGCCGTGCCAGTTCGGACAGGAGTCCGAACTGGCGCCGGGCACAAAGGATCGCGCCGCCAGTAGGCGCGTTCAATCGCCGTTCGAGGAGAAATAATGGCCCCTAGTTCCAAACTCTGGTCAGGCGCGGGGGCGGGCGGCAGCCTTGCCCCCGCTGTCGAAGCCTTCATGTCCTCCATCGCCGTAGACTCCCGCCTCCTTGAGGTGGACCTCCTGGGTTCCATCGCGCACGCGGCGATGCTCGGGGACTGTGGCATCCTCGACCGCAGTACCGCCGGGGCCCTCGACGGGGGACTGCGCGCGCTTTTGGCCGAGGCACGTGCGGGGACCCTCCATGTCGACCCTGCAGCGGAAGATGTTCATAGTTATGTTGAAAACGAGCTGACCGCGCGCCTCGGCGACGCGGGCAGGGCCCTCCACGCTGGCAGGAGCCGGAACGACCAGGTCGCCCTCGACCTCAGGCTCTGGCTCCGTGCGGCCAACCGCTCCCTCCGCGCGGCCATCCTGGATTCCCTCGAGGCCATAGCCACGCTCTCTCGCGACAACCTCGCTACGATCATGCCCGGTTACACCCACCTCCAGCGCGCGCAGCCTGTCACGCTCGCGCACCACCTTCTGGCCTGGGCTGCGGCCCTCGAGCGCGACCACGGCCGCCTTTCCGACGCGGATGCCCGCGCCAACGAGTGCCCCCTCGGTGCAGGTGCCCTCGCGGGGACCTCGCTGCCGATCGACCGCGAGGCGACTGCCCTCGCCCTGGGCTTCGCCCGCCCCAGCCGCAACAGCATGGATACCGTGGGCGACCGCGACGCGGCGGTGGAATTCGCCGCTGCCTGCGCAACAGTGGCCATGCACCTTTCCCGCTTCGGCGAGGAGCTCTGCCTCTGGGCAGGTCCTGAATACGCCTTCATCGAGCTCGATGGCTCCATCTCCACCGGTTCGAGCATGATGCCGCAGAAGCGCAACCCCGACCCCGCGGAACTCGTGCGTGGCAAGGCCGGCCGCAGCTTCGGCAACCTGGTCAATCTCCTGACAATGCAGAAGGGTTTGCCCCTGGCCTACGACCGCGACCTCCAGGAGGACAAGGAGGCTGTCTTCGACAGCTTCGACACGGCGCTCGGCAGCCTTGTGGCCTTTGCAGCCCTCGTGCGCGGCATCCGCCCGCGGGTGGAACGCATGCGCGAGGCGGCCTCGGGCGGCTTTGCCTGGGCCACAGACGCTGCCGAGATCCTCGTGGGCCGCGGCCTGCCCTTTCGGACAGCCTACGGCGCGGCCAAGGCCCTGGTGGAAGCATGCAGGGCGCAGGGCCTTGAGACAGTCGAGGGATTGGACGCGGCTGCCCTCGCTGCAGTGCACCCGGCCTTTGCCGAGATCGGCGCGGCCGCCCTGGCGGCGCGTTTTGAGCCTGAGGCCCTCGTGGCAGCCCGTGACTTGGTGGGTGGCCCAGCCCCCGCGCGTTGTGCGGTCGAGATCGACAGGATCCTGGACTTAGTCGCCAGGGAGCGCGGCGCGGGGTCTGACCGCGCGCGGCGCGGGGTCTGACCCCAACGGAGCCTGAGCCCTGGCAGTCCTCGAGTGCGTGATTCCTGCTGCGGGTGCCTCCTCGCGCATGGGCGCATGGAAGCCCCTCCTGGCCTGGGGCGAATCGACAATAATTGAGACGGTCATTTCCAGCGTGCTCGGGGCGGGCCTCTCGGCCATCGTGGTGGCCGGCCACCGTGGCGGAGAGCTTCATGCCCTCCTGGACGGCCGCGCGCGCATCCGGGTGGTGGACAATCCAGCGTGGGAAGCCGGCATGGCGGGCTCGGTGGCGCGCGGAGCGGAGTGCCTCTCCCCCGCTACGGCCTTCCTCGTGCTTCCTGCGGACATGCCCCTTGTCGGATCCATCATCATCCGGAAGCTCCTCGAAGCCCATGCAGGTGAATATACCAACACTGTGCTTTTTGCCGCTTTCGGTGGCCAGCCCGGGCATCCCGTCCTGGTGCCGGCCGCCCTGGTGCCGGCCATCCGCGCC
Organism: uncultured Spirochaetota bacterium; assembly: GCA_903821875.1. Taxonomy (GTDB): domain Bacteria; phylum Spirochaetota; class Spirochaetia; order Treponematales; family Rectinemataceae; genus CAIJMU01. Next base: position 14,115 of record CAIJMU010000073.1, on the reverse strand, counting down.
CTTCCACCGATGGCCAGGATCAGGGATCTCCTGATCTCTGGTCCGCATCGCCTTGTGGAAACCGGCGACTCATCGGTGCTCGCCGACCTCGACGCTCCGGAGGACTACGAAAAAAGCCTGAGTCTGCGACAGCCGCCAGAAAGCGAGCGTTCCGTCCGCGTCTTATGAAAATGCCTCCACGCCCATTTTTTCTGCGACCTTCACAAGCTTCGGGGCTCTTGAAACCAGGACAGCATTATTCCTTCTAGCCAACACCACATAGAACATATCATATACGGTTCGCTCCTTGTTCCCCAGCTTTGAAATCATGCTTTCCTTGAGGAGCGCGATGGTTTCCCGGAAAATGCATGCACTTCAGCAGCGCTATATGTCGCATGGAGGCGGATTCTAGCTCCTTGAGTGCCCGTCCCCCGGATCGCTGCTTCGAGCAACTCCGAGAGCTCAAGACTCCTCACTGCGAGTCGCGCGCTGTCGTGAAATTCGCCCATCCGCTGGGATCCCTCGGCTGCGTGTACGCTGGCTTCGAAGCCCATCTCGAGGCGGTCGAGTTCCTTGACGAAGCGGGCTGTGGCGCTCGCGTTGGCTTCATACTCCTCCCAGAGATCCAGGATAAAACCCCGTTCGGGTGAGCCCTCGAGGACCCGGGCGAGGGATTCGCCCTCGAGGCGCCGCTTTTCGTCCTTGGTTACGCCATCGACGGGAGTAATGTCGCCAGCGTAGGCTTCTCCGAGTTCGTGCACGAGGGCCATGAGGACTGCGCGCTCCCGGTCTACGCCCTCACGTTTCGGTGCAAGCAACAGGGCCAGGAGTGCGACCCCGAAGCTGTGGTCGGCCACCGATTCGCAGTGGGCCTCGTCGATGCCCCGCTTCAGCCAGCCCTGCCTGAACAGACGCTTGAGCCGCGTAGCCCGGAGCCAGACTGCGAGGGCCGAAGACTCTGAACGCCCCGGTTCGGCTGCAAGAATAATAAGTTCGTCGGGGCCTGGCCCCTTTACCCTCACCTTGCCTCCGCCGGGGATTCGCTCCCCTGCCCCGCCGCTCGGCTATGGACAAACGAGGCGAGGGCGATGGCTGCGGCTGCCCCGAGAATGGCGATGAGGCAGTGCTGGTTAGTGAAAGTCTTCCTCGGCATAAGGCGGTATGGCATGGGCATCGAAGCATGGTCAAGAACGGCTAGAGTTGCTCCAGACATCACCCACAATAAAGATGTCCTTGAAATTTCAACATTGAGAGTTGATATTTCAAGGTAACAAGACCGGAAAGATCATCCATCCCGTCGCTTTGTGATCCTTGGCAGCTCGCGGCCCCAGATGGTGAAAGGCGCCTCGGAAACCCTGGCCGGGCGCGTTGGATTCCTCGACCTTGGGGGATTCAGGTTGAGCGATCCAGCAGTGGAACCACTGGATCGCCTCTGGCTCAGAGGTGCCTTTCCTTCCGCCTTCACCGCTGACAGCGATGAGGGAAGCTGGGCCTGGCGGGCAGACTTCGCGCGTGGGTTTTGGGAGCGCGATCTCCCGGCCCTCGGTTTCTCGCTCCCGCCGGGCGAGATCAGGCGTTTCTGGACCCTGATCAGCCACTACCACGGCCAGGTTGTCATTTCTCCGATATCGCACGGACGCTCGGGACAAGCGACACCAGCATACGTCGTTGGTTTTCCATTCTTGAGGGCACAATGGTCGTGCGCCTCCTTCAGCCTTGGTACGAAAACGCGGGCAAGCGCATAGTCAAGAACCCCAAGCTCTACTTCCTCGATTCCGGGTTTTTCCACTTTTTCCAAGGCATCAGAAGTCTTGCCGAGCTCCAGTCCCACCCGAGACTCGGCGCTTCGTGGGAGGGCTTCGCCATGGAGGAGATCCGGAAAGCACTCGAAGGTGATGGCCGCGACCACTACTTCTGGGCCACGCACGGAGGGGCGGAGCTCGACCTTTCCATCATGGCTAGCGGCAAACGCATTGGCTTTGAGTTCAAATATGCCGATGCACCGCGGCTCTCGCCTTCGATGCTCATAGCGAGCAAGGACCTGGGCCTGGACATCCTCAAAGTCGTTGTACCATCAGGCCCGCGATACTTCCTCAGAGAATCCATCGAGGTGGTCGCGCTCAGCGACCTGATCCAGGATCTTATCGGGCAGACCCTCACCTAGAGCCGGCCTCCTCCCTATTCGCTCCCCTGCCCCGCCGCTCGGCTGTGGACCACCGAGGCAAGGGCGATAGCCGCAGCTGCCCCGAGAATGGCGATGAGGGCATAGAAGCCAAAGCCAGCGACGAGGCCGGCGCCGCTTGAAATGCCCGACATGGCAAAGGGAAAGACAAAGCAACCGACAGCGCCCCCCGTGGCGGCAAAGCCGATGGCGGGTCCCTGGTGGTTCGGAAAGGCCTGACCTGCAAGGGTCATGGCCGAGGGGTAGATGCAGGAGGCAGTCAAGCCCGTCAGGAGTATGGCAGCTACGCCCAGCCAGAAGGCCGCCGAACCGACCAGTCCCGTTGCGAGAAGGAGCCCAACGGAGAGTGCAAAGGCCATCGAGAGGACCACGAGAAGCTGCCCGGTCTTTGCCTTAGGAAGGAAGAGGGGAATCCCCAACCTGCCAGCCAGCATGCCTCCCCAGAAGAGGGACACCATCAGGGCTGCCGTTTCCGGCCCGCGCCCGAACACGCGGACAAAGTACTCGGCGCACCAGTTCGAAACGCCTATCTCGACTCCGACATAAAGGAAGAGTACGGCAAAGCCCAACCAATAGGCAGGATTCTTGATGAGGCTTTCTCCGTGCTCCTGCGAGCGCTCGTCCCGACCCAGGCGGTCGAAGGGCAGGAAAAGTACAGCGATGACAAGGGCAAGGAAGAGACCGGCCACCGCGCGATAGGCGTAGCTCCACTCGATCTGCGAAACAAGCAGAATCCCGACCACCAGAGGCGCAATCATGGCGCCTATTGAAAAGGCCCCGTGGACCAGGCTCATCGGGCGGGCGTCACCCTCCCCGCTCATCCTGACCGTTGACCAATCGACTCCCACTTCCATAAATCCCTGCCCCAGCCCCACGGCGAAGTACAGGACAAAGTTGAGCAGGACCGAGGGTGACAGGCCAAAGAAAGCCAGACCTACCGCGTCGAGGACAAGCGCGGCGAGGAGGAGGGTCCGGACTCCCAGGGCACGCAAGGCCCTTCCCGCTATGTAGGTTCCGACGAAGAGCCCCACAGATCCACCGGCAAGTACGACGCCAGCCTGGACATAGCTCCAGTGGAAATCGGTGAAGATGCGGGGGAGGATGGCCCCGACCAAGGTCATCGAGGCGCCGAAGAGGATAAAGATCGAAAACAGTGCTGCATACAGGGCGACAAAGCGCCGTTCGAGGAAGGCCATTGCGGCGGTATCGCATGGGGATCGGAGCTGGGTCAAGGCGTGGGATGGAAACGCATATGCTAAGGCATCCCTGGGAAGCTGTTTTCCGCTTCGAACGTGCTGATTTCCTGGCTTCGCTTGAAGCAGGGCCTCTTCCTTCAAGCGTACTAGCACTTAAGAGGGCACATCGTGAAAAGGGAAAGAACGGCTACTGTATTGACATTATGTTACTACATGGTTAAGATTATCAAATGACCTTCGCGAGGAATAGCGCGAAGGATCTCGTCAACCAGGAGAAGCATGGTGTCAGCTTTGCGGAAGCGCAGGTGGCATTCAGCGATCCACTTCGCTATATCCAAAAGGATGACAAGCATAGCTCCCTTCTGGAGGAACGATTTTTCTGTCATGCATGGGTACAGGGACGTGTAATTACTGTTCGATTTACTTGCCGTGACGACACTATCCGAATTTTCGGAGCAGCCCATTGGAGGCAAGGAGCAAAGGCGTATGAAGACCACAATCAAGGGAAAAGGACCAGTGTTTGCCGCAGCTGGCTATGAAGAAGCGCCTCCCTCGATCGCTGCGGCCATTGCTACTGGAACAGCGATGCCCGCTGACTTCCTCCCTCCACCCTCAGAGCTTGTCTTTCGGGTTGCAAAGAAGTCGACTACCATCCGACTTGACGCGGATGTGCTCGCCTGGTTCCAGTCGATGGGCAAGGGCTATCAGACCAAGATCAACGCTGTCCTGCGGGCCTACAAGGCAGCGCAGGGCAGGTGACACAGGGTCCTACCCTGGCTGCGCTGGGATAGGCGATAAGCTTGCTGAGCCCTCATACATACTCATTTTATCTATATCACTTAGTCGATATATCACTATATATAAAATATTGACAGCTTCTTTTCTTCGTGGTACAACCTTCCGGAAGTGGATGAGCCAATCATCCGCGCGTTTTGGCGTGCAAGGGTTTCACCGGAAGCGGGTCGAAACGAATATCTACAGGAGGAGTTACTATGAAGAAGTGGGGCATTCTGCTTCTCGCCGCTCTCGCGGCAGCGCTGGTTTTCACCAGCTGCGAGGCTCTCGGTATCGCTCAGTCGACCGATCTCGCTGCCTATGTTAAGACCACCAATCTGGCCACTGCCGGAGCGACCGCTGGATTTGCAACCCAGGCAGCGCTTACCGCTGCCCAGACTGCTCTCGCCAATCAGACCGCCGCGTGCATGGAATGTCATACCAGCTCCGGAGCTAAGACCGACAGCTTCAAGCTCGCCGTGGCAAGCTTTGAAGAGTCTGGTCATAGCAAAGGCATCCGCCACCTTACCGAGTCGGCCGACGAACTCGCCGCCAACGAAGACAGCGCAGGTTGCTCAAAGTGCCACACCGACCAGGGATTCCGTGCCTGGGTCGCCAATGGCAGCACTGCCGCCACCCTCTACGGATTCCAGTCCAGCGTAAGCGGCACCTACAGCGCCACCGGCACCCTCTACACGCCGTACACTGCTGCCAAAGCCACCAAGCCCACCGCCACGCAGACCACTGCTGATCTTACACAGACTGCGTACATCAACTATGGCTACATGGCCAACTACTCCAGCCTTGTTGGCTACAATCAGTACACCAACCCCACCGGCTCTGCGGGTGTGAAGAACAACTGCTTTACCTGCCATGACCCCCACGTCAGCAAGACCATGGCCCTCCGCACGGTTGCAGCTGTCCCCCTGACTTCGGCCATGGACACTTCGACGACGAGCACCGCCACCTTTGACGGCGGTTCCGGCAACCTCTGCGCCCAGTGCCACCAGGACCGCGCCAGCCTCGGAGCCCGCCAGTACGCTCTGGGCAACGACGTGTTGACCAGCGGCAAGTGGACTATCGGCAACGCCAATGTCGCCGGCGGTACCCCCCACCAGGGCGTCCAGGCTGACTTCATGATGGGTGTCGACAATGCCGCCTCCACCGGCTCCTTCACCAACGGCTACACCGCCCCCGCCGCTGGCTATGCAAAGAGCCCCCACCTTGTGGGAGACAGCTGTGTTACCTGCCACGTCACCAATAACTCCGGTAATTCGCCTGAGAACAGCTCACATGGGATGTATCTCACCACGTTCAGCACCGCTGGAACCTCTTCGGACAACCTCACCTCCTGCAAGACCTGCCACACCGCCGCGACTGCCGCGCCGACCACTGCCCCCACCGGAGCTGGTACCACCGCAGCCACAGCTGACTGGTCCAAGTCGACCTATGCAACCTTTGTCTGGAGTTCAACCATCCTCACCAAGGTGGACACTGCCTACCAGGCCCTCCTGACCTTCTATGGCAACCCCCTCAACTTCTACAGCTCGGCTACTGCAGCGACCCTCCAGAGCGCCTTGGTCACCGGTACGACGACCTTTACGGCCGCATACGGTGCTATCCGCCCTGCCTCCTGGGTCACTACTGCCACGATGACCGCCTCCAGCGACGCAACCTACACTCCCTCCGCTACCAGCCACCTCTACCGCAAGGACTGGACTACTGCTTCTGGCCGGTCCATGACCAAGGCCGAGGCCCAGGGCTACTGGAACCTCATGGCCTACGCCATTGACAACAGCCGTGGCGTTCACAACCCGGTCTACGCTGCCCAGATGCTCTACGACGCGATCGTAGCGGTCGGCGCCGACACCGTTGCCTTCCCCGGAAAGGCAGCCCTTGTCGCAGCCAATCCCTGGACCGCCAGGCCTTAATCCGGCTTTATAGGCCACGTCCTTCAGAGAGGGCCCCTTCGGGGGCCCTCTCTTTTTTCCGCCGGTGCCATGGGGAATCAGGGGCCAATAGCTTGTCCGATGTTGATTTTGCATGGCATCGTACTGAGATGTGCAGACTTAGTGTAATTGCGATGCTGGCCCTCGCACTCAGCAGCTGCAGTTTCTTCGGCTTTCCCCCGAATATCACGCTCGCAGCAAGCTCGACTTCGCCTTTACCCGGTACAACTGTTGCCGTGGTAGCGCTGGAATCGGGCGGGCCAACGAGCGGCCTGAGCTATGCGTGGGCGGTCGACAAAGTGCTTCAGGATTGCAGCGAGCAGCAGTTCGATTTTACACCGCCGGTCGACGGCAGCTATGAAATATCCTGTCTGATCGGATACAAGGATCACATAATTATCAAAAGTCTCACCGTTGCATCCCCCTCTCCTGCCACTCTCCCCTACGCGGAAACCAAAAGGCTTCTAGGTACCTGGGCCTTCATGTTCTCGGTATTCGATTCCTTCGGTTTCAACTATCTATTCGACCATCTCGTGGACGACACGAACCAGAGCGGTGAGTGGAAGGCACTCGGGAAAAATGAGGGGGGTACTAGTATTATAGGCAGTTATCGTCCCATCAGCGCTGACTGGAGCATTCTCGATCCGCAGAGTCCACAAACCTCGGTGATGTATGTTTTCACCTTTTTGCCTGATTTCACTGTTTCTGGGCAAGCCTTTGTCATCGACCAATCCACCACTCCTGCAACCTGGAGCATGGGCTACTTCGCGAATGGCATGAAGGTCCCCCTCGCTCGTGGCCCGAGTGGCCCGCTTCAGGGAGTTGATAGGCTCGGGCGAATCGAACCACCCTCGAATCTGGTTGAACGTTACAAAAGCGCGACAGCCTTCCTGAAGATGCAGAAATAAAATTCAATCAGCAATCCTGATGGCGCCAAAAAAGAGAGCCACCCTAAGGCGGCTCTCTTTTTTTCAATGCTATAGCGATCAGGGCATAGGATGGCAGGCCTGGCAGTTGGCAGTGGTGATGCCAACCGGCTGGGGATGCGGAATCCTTGGTGGACTGGTACCAGTAGTCCGGTGACACGAGGTGCAACTAGTCGATGTCGTGTGATCGCTTTCGCGATGCGGTCCACTATGACTGATCGAAGTATGGCAGAAGGAACAATTGCTCCCGGCATCCCTGGCGACATAGGTCGGCAAGGTTGTATAGGCGCTGTTCGTTGCGCTATCGATATGACACGTACTGCAGTGGCCAGAGGTCGTCCCTCCCCAGGTCCCTGTATGGCTGGTAGGCGCGACGGTTCCTGTGGAACTGTGACAGGTAGCGCAGGTCTTCGCATCCCCCGCCCCGGTGTGGCACATGGAACAGTTCGCCGTGGCTGCCGCCGAGGCTGCCGGATGGTCACTGTGGATCCAGGTCGCTGCCTTGTGTGAGGCTGCTGGGGTGTTCGCATGGCAGGACGCGCAGCTGTTGGTCGCAGCCGCACCTGAGTGGCAGACGGCGCAGGACGCACGGTTGGCAGCGGCGGCAAGGGGATGTCCCGTGGCGGCCACCCAGGTGGAGTTGTGCGTATACGGCTTCTGTTCCGTGTGGCAGTCGATGCACTGGTTCTGGCTATGGCAGGTTGCGCAGGTCTGGCTGTCGGTCCGCGCGGCGCGGGAATGGGCCTGGAGGACCCAGCCGGCGACGTGGGTCTTCGGGGCCTCACGCTGGTGGCAGGAGGCACAGTCATTGCCGCGGGCTGCGGTATGGCAAAGGGCGCAGGTTCCATTCTTTTGCGTATCGCTCAGTCCCTTGCCGTGGGTCTCGATCCAGTTGACCGTGTGGCTGACCGGCGGTCCGACGTTCCTGTCGCTGTGGCAGGCGATGCAGCTGCTCCTGGTCGGGAGCATCTCGTCACCGTGGGAGCCGACCTTGTCGTAGACCTTGTGGCAGGAGAGGCAGTCAACCTTGGCGGCCGCGTGCACGCGGTGGTCAAAGCCCAGGTTCGGTACGAGGACCTTGCCCTTCCGGACAGTGGAGGAGAAGTCGTCGTTGCTGTGGCACTTCGTGCAGGAATCCGTGCCCTTTTCCATGTCGACCTCGTCCGCGTGGCAGGTACCGCAGCTGTCCATGTCGGGGAAGGCCATGAGCTTGGGATTCGACTTCGAAGGGCTGTGGCAGATGTCGCAGCTAAGCCCGAGATCAAGCTTGAACTGGTGGTTGATGATGATGCCGTGGTGGGGCTTGGATGCGTCGTCGGCATCGGCGTTCTTCATCGGAGCAGCGACGGCAAAGCCCGCGGCGAGGGCCGCGAAGGAGGCAGCCGCGATCAGGCGAAACAGTGTGCGGCCTGGCGCGGCGGCGGCTCGGTTGCTGGTGTAGGTATGGTCCATCATATTTCCTCTCTAGAACCTGTAGCCTGCGCGGACTTCAGCGCGGACCGTGCTGGTGGCGGAACCTGTTACCGAGGCGAGCACAGAGGACTCGTAGGTCATCCTTGCCTGCACATCGAAGGTCTTGGTTACATTCACCTTGGCGCGAACATAGTAGGTCTGTGCATTGAAGGTGTCGTGGTAGCCGGAGCCCAGGTAGTCCTCGGTCCACTCGTTGGCCGTGAAGGCAGTACCTGCGCGGATATCGAGGGGGGTCTTGCGATAGCGTAGCTCTCCGCCGAAGGCGTTGATCGTCTCGGGCTTGGCACTTCCCGAATCCGAAAGCACATAACTATAATAACCGTTTGCAGAAAGCCCGAAACCGAAGGCAAGGGAGGGGCCGGCGCGGAACTCGGTGATGGTGGGATTGGCCTGGGCTACATCGCTGGCGACCAGCGGCTGCCTCCTGCCGACAGAAGCGTCGAGCGCGACCGATTTGAGGAGGCCTCCCGTGGGAATAAAGCCTCCGAGCTCTTCTGAAACCGAGGCGGAACCGGAAAAGTAGGGATTGGCCGAACCAAGGATGGCTGCAAAAGAATTGAAAGAGTTGCCAAGGGCAGCAGCCGCCAGAAGCTGGACGGTCCCACCGAGGTTGTAGCGGAGGTGAAGGGGGTCAACAAGCCCGTTCGCATTGAAGGATGCGTAGGTTGGCTTGAAATCGATCATCGTCGCGTTGAGGCTCGTGGAAAGCCACGTTGCCGGGGCGAAGGACATCGAACCGCGCAGGGTCTGGTTTTTCACGACATTGCTGGCTGAGCCGATGAGGGCATCGACATCGGTGGATTGGGCGAGATAGAGGTAGCCGGCGCTGAGGGCCAGCTTGTCGTCGAGGAGCGAAAGCCCGAAGGTCGCTCCAGCCTCGAGTTCGCCGTTGCCGATTTTCGAAGGATAGCTCCGAATGGCGCGGATGACGCTCCCATCAGAGTAGGGCATTCCTCCAAAGGCCCCGATGCGCAGGAATGACAGGGGAGACAAGGTTGCGCCTGCTCCGTCGAAGGCCGAGGCAGCGCCACTCCAATCGGAAAGCCGGCCCACCTGAACACCCACGAGGTCGCTCTGGTAGGCGACCTTCATGCCAAACAACTGGTAGTCGACCCAGGTGCCGAGGTTGTCCTTGTCGGCGTCCGCATCGTTCCGCGCGTCGTCGAGCCCGCGTATCGAGATTCCCGCGCTCGAGTTGCTCCCGATCGCAGAAAGAAGCCCTCCATTGAAGGTAAGGCTGAGACCCTCACCGAGTCCCATATCGAAGTTCTGGTAGCTGAAGACGCGGTTGATCGCGACAGGATCGTCGTAATCGAGCCGATAGCCGCTGTCCACCCTTCCACTGAAATCGAGGGCTGCGACGCCCTGTGCCACCAGGGCAAAGACGATCATCGCAGCGAGCGCGCCGCACGGTCGCGACGTCCTCGATCCACGGTTTGACTGCATGTAATCCTCCTGGAGGCTGCCGTGAAATCGACAAAACTGGGAATGCCCGTGCATTTTGGGTGCCACGACGCTGCGCGTCAATATCATTTCGATGCGAAGGGCCAACTGCTACCGCAGCCCGGGGGGCGGGGGCCGAGTACGCGGCTCCAAGGCTTGGTGCGGCCCAGGACTCTCGCCTTGATTCTCCTCGCCAACTTGGGCTAGCATACATGACTTTTCAGTCGTTATCGACATCCCGGAGGAATTCCAATGAAGAAGCTCGTTGTCGCGGCGCTCGCAGCGCTCGCTCTTGTTATCGTGATCGGTGCCTGCAAAAAGGACTCGGGAGCCCTCGTGACCCCCGCAACGCCCCAGGGCCAGGCAGCGCCAGCCCCAGCAGCCCCCCACCCCAGCGCAGCAGCCGATATCCCTGCCGGCGCAGGTCACAAGGGCAAGGTTCTCGAAGCGCTTGTCGCCGGCGAATACGTCTACATCCAGATCGACGAGGGCGGGAAAAAAGTCTGGGTCGCGACCATGCAGGCCAAGGTCGCCAAGGGCGACGAGATCGAATTCGCCGATTCGGAACCCTTTACAAACTACCAGAGCAAGATCCTCAACCGCAGTTTCGACTCGGTTATCTTTGCCGCAGGGATCAGGAACAACGGGAAGAAGTAGGCGCTGCTTTGGGTTACCGGCAGTTTCTCAGGCGATGGACAGGGAAAGAAGCCACAGCCTTTGATCACGTGGTCAAGGACTTTGAGGTCATTGATGAGAGGGATTGGCGTGGAAGGTGCTTCCAGACACCAACGCCTGTACCGCCCTGCTGCATGGAGACGGGATCCACCCTGGCTTCGGCCGATGCCCACTTCGACTCCGTAGACGGGCTCCTCATCTGGCGCGACCAGAAAATCCCCATCACTTCAGCCAAAGAACTGCAATAAGGGCGGCCCCATGAAATACGGAATTTACTACGCGTACTGGGAAACGGAATGGGTCGCGGATTACAAGTACTATATAGAAAAGGTTGCGCGTCTGGGCTTTGATATCCTTGAGATCGCTGCTACGCCGATCCTGGGATACAGCGAGAAGGAGATGGCCGGGCTCCGGGCCTGTGCGGTCGACCATGGCATCACCCTCACGGCGGGTCACGGGCCTACTGCCGAGCAAAACCTTGCCTCGCCTGACCCACGGGTCGCAGCCGCCGCGAAGGCCTTTTTCACGGAACTCCTGAAGCGACTCCACAAACTGGACATTCACCTCATAGGTGGGGCCCTGTATTCCTATTGGCCGGTGGACTACTCGCAAGCGATAGACAAGCCTGGCGACTGGGCCCGGAGTGTGGCGGCCGTCAGGGAGATCGCCAAGGTTGCCGAGGACTGTGGCGTGGACTACTGCCTCGAGGTCCTGAATCGCTTTGAAAACTATATGATCAATACTGCCGAGGAGGGAGTTGCCTTCGTCGAGGAGGTGGGCAATCCCCGCGTCAAGGTCATGCTCGATACCTTCCACATGAACATCGAGGAAGACAGCATTGGCGGAGCGATCAGGACTGCCGGATCCCGGCTTGGCCACCTGCATACGGGCGAGTGCAACCGTCGGGTGCCCGGGAAGGGCCGCGTGCCCTGGGCTGAGATCGGAAGCGCACTCCACGATATCGGCTACGACGGCAGCGTTGTCATGGAGCCCTTCGTGCGGATGGGCGGAACTGTCGGCTCCAACATAAAGGTCTGGCGCGACATCAGCCGCGGCGCCGACGAGGCAAGGCTGGATGAGGACGCCCGCGAGGCCCTCGCCTTCTCGCGCTACCTCCTGGAATCCCGATAAAAGGACAAGTGCCAGTTCCGGGTCTGACCACTGCCACCTGGCCGATAAGTATGTCGCGTGCTGGTGCAGCGAATCGGGCACCCTGCTCCTGAGAGGTCAACTTCGGTGAAGACGATGTTCTGGAAAGCCTGCCCCTCATAGGAGTGCTCGTCGAAATCCATTACTTTCCTTTACCTTCAAGCAGACGATTCAGGAAATGCAGGTCGCCCTCCAGTTTTTCAATCCTTTCAGCTTTCTGCTCAGTAGCTGCGATTATGGTATCCATTTTTGCTTCAAGCACCTTTATTCTATCTTCGAGTGCTTTGTCGGGCGCACCCTCTGGTCGCCCGCGTCCTGCGGGCTCCAGACGAGCAACGAAACTCCTCCGCCTCGTGAAATAGGGGGAGGGACCCGTAGGGGTATCGGCAGAGTGGGACAGAGCGCCGTGGAGATATTTGTCTACGCTCGAAAAGCACACCTTGTAAGCTGCGGATTCCGCTTGACGCTACACCTCGCAAGGCGTAGCGTGTATCGTATGAGCGGCAAGGAACTCTTGAAGCGCCTCGAGAAAGAAGGATGGACCGTCGTGAGGATCAACGGCAGCCATCACATCCTCTCCAAGGGCTCCGAGAAGATCATCCTTCCCTTTCACGGAAATGCCGACCTCAAGCCTGGCATCCTCAATTCAATCCTCAAGAAGGCGGGCATGAAATGAGACTCTCCATCCCCTGCAAGATCACCTATTCCGCCGAAGACGAGTGCTGGTACGTCGAATCCACCCCCGGTCTCTACGCGGGCCTTATGACCTATGGCGACAGCCTCGAGCACGCAAAGGAAATGGCGGCAGAGGCCCTCACCGGCCTCCTCGAGACACTCATGGATGAGGGTCGCGAGATCGAGGTCCCCACCCTGCCCAAAGGCAAGCACTGGTACGCCATCGAACCCGCGCCCTCTGTCGCCTTCGCCCTCTGGCTCCGCCGGCGGCGCAAGGAATCCGGACTCACCCTCAGCGAGGTCGCCGACCGCCTTGGCGTGAAGTACCAGGTCTACCAGAAGCTCGAAAACCCCGAGACAGCCAACCCGACACTGAAAACCCTGAAGCGCCTCGAGAAAGTCTTCGGCGAGGAGCTCGTCGCGGTGTGAGCCGCGCTCCACGGAGGCCATTGCGGGCAGCGTTATCGGTATTGCGCCTGTCGCATCCTCGCTTATCTCGAGCATCAGGGCCAAAAAAGAAAAGTAATTCCCCTGGATTCCCTACCCGCGCCTCATCCTCTCGATCACCGGCAGCCGATCCACCGCCTCCCGCTTCATACCATCCGTCGCCTTCGCATAGACCTGCGTCGTGCCGGTGGATGACCCTGTCTTCGATGAGCGACCAGGCGGACGCCGAGAGCGGGATGCCGACCACCACCTGCGTCTTTTCCTGCAGCATCATGACGCGGGGCTTCGGTCCGCGCTCCACCCGGCCCCAGGTGAGCCCCTCGACATCCGATACCCTTAGGCCGACATAGACGGCAAAGAAAAAGCCCCGCATGATCTCCGCCCCAAGGACGCCCCCGAGGGGATGGTCGGCCAGGGCCTGGAGCTCGGCCTCCGTGAGGTAAACCTTCATGGCCTCCAGCACGGGGATCCGCGCCACTGCGTCTGCAGGATTCCTCGGGATGAGCCGATCCCGCTCCGCCCGTTTCAGGGCAAAGCAGAGCGCCGCGAAGTAGTGCGAGGCCGTCGTTTTCCCCAGCGCCTCGGCCGCGAGGAGGTGTCCCTTGTAGCCCTCGAGCCAGCGCTCGTTGATGGCCCCGATCTGGATGCCCGCAGCATACTCCTCGAGGTACTTCAAGGACTTCGGCAGGTGCGTTTTCGGGCCCATGACCGTGGCCAGGTCGCGGCAGTAGTCGACCACGGGACGCTTTCCTTCGAGGGGATCCAGGAGGCCCCACTCGCCCGATACAATCTGGTGCTCGCGCTTGGACCGAAGCACCTCCGCCATGCGCCAGGAATCCTTGCTCTGTTTGGGGTCGCTGCTCTCGGTGATGCCGAGGGCTTCCCAGCGGCGGAGGCCTCGGTCGTAAATTTCGAGATAGAAGTGGCCCTTTTTCACCCGCACCGACACGCGCATGGCACCCCCGATAGCGAATCGCTTTTTTCTACGACTGGGTTACGATAGTTCTACAGAAATCAATAGAAAAGGGGCATTCCTATGCCGAAAGCCGCGAATCGGCGAGAACACGAAAGGGTCGCAAAGTGTCGTGGGGAAAGAAAAAAGGCCCTGCAATCATGGCCTTTCGTCTATGCTAGCGGGGGAGGGGATTCCCTCTGGTCGCCCGCGTCCTGCGGGCTCCCGACGGGCCGCCTCGCTCGCTGGCCCGGCATCCCTGCCGGGCCACCCCGCCAATTCCTTAAATGATCGG
>CAIJMU010000072.1 GCA_903821875.1 uncultured Spirochaetota bacterium | reverse complement strand
CAAGCCCATCGCCGTACCTTGGTGGAATGGCCGAAAAATGCGCATCACGACGCATGCCGGTTGATCGGAATGCAATCAAAGGATTAGGCGAACTTGGGTCCATGGAAATCCAGGCTAGTGTTGTAGTGAGCTTGTAGGTAGCCGCTGGAACGGAGGAACCCATGATGCCCATGGCGCAGGAGGCGGAAAGCAAGGCCAGCAAGGACAAAAGAACGCAGAAAGCCGTCACATTTCTTGTCTTCATCTTCGATGCTCCTGTTGATACCACTTCGAATAATCAAACAGCAACGCTGTCAATGGATAAGGATAGCTCAATTCCTCGCGCTTTCAACAAAGCGTTCGGAGCGCGTACCCAAAGTGCCTATCGAATCGTCGGAGGCAGGGAAAGTCCTTGCCTGTGCGGGGAATCCGAGGATGCGCCATGACAGGCGGAGCGATGTGACTACATACCACGCTGGACCCGGAAGGTCAGACCCACGGGTGCCCCCAGGATCCGGAGCCAAGCTCAGCGCTGGGCTCGATTCCGGCCCCCCGAGGGGGGGGCGCCTCAAGGAAGACCTAGCCTCCCTGTCGACACACCGGGCCCGCTCCGTGTAGTTTCAGCCTTCCTGACAAGACAGGGAGAACCATGGCAACCAAGAGTACTGGCAGCGCGGCTACAAAAAACGGCAAACCCCTCGTGATTGTAGAGTCGCCTGCGAAGGCGCGCACGATAGCTAAATTCCTCGGTCCCGACTGGATGGTAGAGGCTTCGATAGGCCACGTCCGGGACCTTCCTTCCTCGGCGGCGGAGATCCCGGCTGCACTGAAGGGCGAGGCCTGGGCCCGGCTGGGCGTCGAGGTGGACCGCGATTATGCGGCCCTCTACGTGGTTCCGCCCGAAAAAAGGGCGCGCATCCGCGAACTCAAGGCCCGCCTGAAAGAGGCGAGCGTACTCTACCTGGCAACGGACGAGGACCGCGAGGGAGAGTCGATTTCCTGGCATCTCCTAGAGCTGCTCCAGCCCAAGGTGCCGGTAAAGCGCATGGTCTTCCACGAGATCACGAAGTCGGCGATCAAGGAAGCCATCGACAACTGCCGCGACCTCGACGAGCATCTTGTCGACGCCCAGGAGGCCAGGCGCATCCTGGACCGGCTCTATGGCTACGAGGTCAGCCCGGTGCTGTGGCGGAAAATCGCCCCCCGGCTGTCGGCCGGCCGCGTGCAGAGCGTGACGACGCGCATCATCGTCGACCGTGAGCGCGAGCGCATGGCCTTCCGCTCGGCTGCCTGGTGGGATGCGCGGATCATGATGGAGGAGGGCGGGCAGCGCTTCCCTGCCAAGGTGGTCGCCCTCGACGGGAAGGTCCTGGCCACGGGGCGGGACTTCACTTCGACCGGCACGCTCTCCGGCGGACGGAAGGTGCTGGTGCTCGACGAGAAGGCAGCGGTGAGCCTGGCGGCGGGCCTTTCCGGCAGGACCGCGAAGGTCCGCTCCGTCGAAGAGCGGGAGTTTTCCTCGTCGCCGAAGGCACCTTTTACTACCTCGACCCTCCAGCAGGAGGCGGGTCGCCGGCTCGGCATGTCAGCCAAGCGGGCGATGCAGGCTGCCCAGCGTCTGTATGAAAGCGGCTTTATCACCTACATGAGGACCGACAGCGTGAAGCTTTCGGCTCAGGCCATCGAGGCGGCGAGGTCACTGATCACCTCGCGCTATGGCAAGGAGTATCTGCCGGCGAATCCCCGCAACTGGGAGGGAAAGTCCAGGAACGCGCAGGAGGCCCACGAGGCTATCCGCCCCGCAGGCGAGAGTTTCCGCGATCCCTCCGATGTTGCCGCAGAGGTCGACTCCCAGGACGCGCGCTTATATGAATTGATCTGGAAGCGGACCCTGGCCTCGCAGATGCCCGACGCGCGGCACAAGGCGGTGGTCGCGACCTTCGACTGTGCCCTCGGCGGTCCTGGGCCGGCGGGTGCAGGCCCGGGAGGCAGGGCAGAACTGCAGGCGCGCGGAAAGACAGTCCTGTTCGAGGGCTTCCTGAAGGCCTGGGCAGCGGTGGTGGCCGAGACGCCTGAGGATCAGGCTGAGGACGCAGGGACCGACGGCTCCGAGGCCGGCGCCGACAGTGCGGATCGCGAGGCCATCCTCCCGCCGCTCAAAGCGGGCATGGAAGCCCGCGTCGCCGAAGCCCAGGCCTCCGGCCACGAGACCCAGAGTCCGGCGCGCTATACCGAAGCCGGGATCGTGCAGAAGCTCGAGGAACTCGGGATCGGGCGGCCTTCGACCTATGCGTCCATCATCGCTACAATCATCGACCGGGAGTATGTGGCCAAACGGGGGAGTGCCCTCGTGCCGACGCCCCTGGCTTTTGCCGTCGTACAGCTGATGCTCGAGCTCGAGCCCGCCCTGGTGGACTACGACTTTACTGCAGGCATGGAGTCGCGGCTCGACGAGATCGCCCTGGGAGGGCTCGGACGCGTTGCCTTCCTCGACGAGTTCTACCGCGGGAATAAACCCGGCCTCCACGCCATCGTCAACGAGCGGGCGACATCGGTCGACCCCAAGCGCGTCTGCACCATCCCCTTGGGCGAGCACGAGGGGATGGCCATCTCGCTCCGGGTGGGGCGATACGGGCCCTACCTCGAAAGAGGGGAGGCCCGGGCCAGTGTGCCCGAGGGCCTGGCTCCCGATGAGATCACGATCGCCAAGGCGCTGGAGCTCCTTGCCGCAGCCGGTCGTTCCGAGGAACCCCTGGGCGCCGCGCCTGACGGCACTCCTGTCTATCTCCGCGTCGGCCGCTTCGGGCCCTATGTCCAGCTCGGCGAGGATCCCGAGGACAAGAAGTCCAAGATAAAACCCAAGCGCGCCTCGCTTTTCAAGAGCATGAATCCCAAGCATGTTGCCTTGAAGGAGGCCCTCCTTCTTCTGTCACTTCCCCGCGATCTCGGTGCCGCGCCCGACGGTGGCGCCATCATCGCGAGGCCCGGCCGCTTCGGGCCCTACCTCGAGAAGGTCCTGCCAGGGGTGGAAAAGCCTGAGACCCGAAGTCTGAAGAGCGAGGAACAGCTCCTCACCATCACGCTGGCCGAGGCCTTGGCCCTCTTCGCCATTCCCAAGGGCACGCGCGGAAGGGCCGCCTCCGTGACCCTTCACGATCTGGGCGCGGACCCTGTCACAGGCGCGACGATGCTTGTGAAGGACGGGCGCTATGGACCTTACGTGACCGACGGAACTACCAATGCTACTGTCCCCAAGGGCAGCGATCCCGCCTTGCTGACGCAGGCGGATGGGGCTCGGATGCTGGCGGAGCGCCGCGAGGCGGGACCCTCGAAGAGCCGGCAAAGCCCGGGAGCGAAGTCGCGGAGCGCGGGAACAGGAGCGGCGCCACGGTCGGCGGCGCCACGGTCGGCGGCGCCACGGTCGGCGGCGCCGAAGGCAGCGCCACCAAAGGCGAAAGCGAAGGCAGCGGTGAAGGAAAAGCCGGCAGCGAAGGCTGCTGCCGCAAAGGTTGTCGCGGCGAAGCCGGCGGCCAAAGCCGCATCAAAGCCGGTAGCCAAGCCAGCGGCCAAGTCCTCGGCGAAGTCCAAGGCTGCCGCAGCGAAAGCAGCGGCAGTTGAGCCAGCGAAGCCGCTGGCCAAGCCGATACTCATCAAGAAGAATAGAGTGTAGTTGCAGGTTGCGGGGAATTGATCCTGCGCAACCGCAGGGGATGCGGGTGCGCGGCCTAAGCGCAGCCTGAATGTGGCGTAGGCGCTTGCCACTATCTGGCTGTGGAAGCGCCGCACCATTGCTATATGGAATCGAGGCTGGTCAGCGGACTTCGCCCGGGATGGCAGCCGCCACCCTCATCCACGTCAGCTCGTGTCGGTTGTGCCAGAGGTGGACCACCCGGGAGCCGGGAATCGCGGCGAAGCGCTCGGTGGTGGCGCGGTCGAAGTCTGTCCCCTGCATCTTTATAGTACAGATCATGTTTTTCGCGAGGCCCGATTCCAGCCAGCCCTCCACCCAGGCCAGGAGGGCCGGCGGATAGCAGATGACATCGGAGCAGAGCCAGTCGATGGGGCCTATGTCGGCAGGCCTTGCGGCGAAGGCATCGCCCTTGCGCGACTCGACGCCGGGCATGGCTGCGATGCGGAGGTCGAGTTCGGCGCGATCGATAGCCAGTACCGAGGCGCCGAGGCCTGCGAGTGCCCAGGTCCAGCCCCCGGGGGCGGCACCCGCGTCGAGGCAGCGCTCGCCCGCCTTGGGGAGGACACCCGCCAGGAGAAGAGCCTCCCAGAGCTTGCGGTAGGCCCGGCTTGGCGGGCCCTCGTGGTCCTCATCGAACTCGAATTCACCATTGGGAAAGGGGCTCGAACACTCAGGGGAAGCGAGCATGAGTCCCTCGTCGAGGAGGGTGAAGGCTCCCATCGGGACGTCTGGAACGGTGAAGGGAAAGGGCTTGGGCTTTACCGGCAGGGGGGGAAGCTTTTCCGCTATCAGCGCCGTACGGCGGTTGAGGCGGGAGGGGAGGGGAGCCCAGTTCCTCTGTATTCCTCGAAGCTTGTTGGCGGCGTCACCGATCGATGAGAACTCGATGAGGAGGGGCTTTTCCCAGACGTTGCGCGTCCACCAGGCGCGGCGGCGCTCCCCGAGGACAGTGACCAGCTCCCCGTCAACCCGGTCATGGTCGCCGAGTTCGCCCTGGAGGTGATCGAGGAAGCCCCGGGCTGCGTGGTAGCAGAACCCCCCAAGTTCGCGTGCGAGGCCCGATTGCGGCTGGCCCAATTCTAGATGAGCCTGCGTGCGCGGGCGGCCGCCACGATTTCCCGGTTCCAACGATTCGCCTCGAGGTACTGGTTTTTCATGCCCGCTTCTTCGAGGTGCATGGTACGGATCTGGAGGGACTTCCAGGCACGGGAGAGGAGGGTGCCGGGATCGGAGGGCGGGTTTTCCACCGACTCGCACCAGGTAAAGGCGTAGAAGTCATAGAGGTGGGCCTGGGGATGGATGGTCGCCAACCTTCGCTCCCGGGTCCGCGAGGTGATTTCATGGAGGGACGCCGGATCGCCCGAGGCCATGGCCCGTGCGTAGGAGGCGAAGACCGCAGCCTGGTCAGCGAGGTAGGGAGACCTGCTGCCAAAGCCCATGCAGGGACCCTCGATGAAGTCGAAACCGGAAGCCCAGGACAGGAGGTCGATGGGGTGGAATTTCCGCTCCTGGATCAGCGAGGGAACGGATTCAGCAAGCCTGGCAGCTTCGTTCCAGTGTCCGTTCCAGGCTACTGACTCGGCGAGGAACCAGGCTGCTTCGGCGTCGTCGACGCGTGCTGACAGGATGTCTGCCGCCCGCTCCCTGTACCCGTCGTAGGCAGCCGAGCGACCGATCCAGACCTCGGCCCTGAGCCGTGCTTCTGCATTGCCCAGGTCCTGCGCCGAGACAGCCACCTTCCTGAAATGCTCTCCTGCATCGCCATATTGTCCCAGTTCGAAGGCCAGACGACCGGCAAGGAAACTTGATCCGAGCTCCCAGTCGGGTCTGAAGGCCCGGCTGGCCATCACCCTGGCGCGTTCCTGCCAGGTCATGGCCCTGCGGAGGTCTCCGAGGGTGAAGGAGGCGCCAGCGGCCGATAGCGCAGCAAAAAAGGATTCAAGATAGTCGGGTACCTGGTCGGCCATCTCGGCGGCATTGGTCAGATAGTCGCAGCCCTCCTGTACCTGCCGCGCCGCGAGACTGCAGAGGCCGAGAAGCCGGTGCGCCCTGGCCTCGGTGCGGTGCGCCCCGAGCTTGTGGAGGGTCATCAGCGCCTGGCGGACACTGGTCGCGGCGGCGGCGCTCTCGCCCCGGGAATAATCGTAGGTTGAACGGGAAAGAATGAGTATCGCCGTCTCCAGGGTGGGCGATCCCGCATCGGCGACTGCCTTCGCGAAGGCGGCGATAGCCTCGGAGACGCCCTCACCATCGGGCAGGGCCATGGCCTTCACGAGGGGAAGGTAGACTGCGAAGTGGGGTGGGTCGAGGCGCGGCTCGTCGGCTTTCGAGGGGCCAAAGGCCTCGTCGGCGGCGATGCAATCGAGGAGGAAGGTCGCGTGGTTGGCATCGGGAAAGCCGATTTCGGAAAGGCGCTCGTGGAGGGCGATCGAGGGGATGATCTGCTTTTTCCTGTACAGGCTGAGGAGCTGGGCCAGGAAAGCCCTGTCTATGTCCAAGAGGTCAAGCTCATGTGAGGCGATGGCTTCTTCGACCTCACGCCTCGCGATCCTCGGCCGCGTCCCCTCCTCGATGAGGCCGAGAGTCTCGAGGGCGGACAGGATGATGGGCCTGATCCCGGGCTTGAATCCTGTGGCATCGAGGAAGGCCTCATAGGCGCTGTCATCCAGGACATCATCGGCGAGACTGATGACCCGGAGGAAGGCGGCGAATTCGCGGGGCCAGCTGTGCAGGGTTGCTATGATCAGATCCTTGGTCGAGATGCTCCCACCTTCGAGG
The DNA here is from genome assembly GCA_903821875.1 of uncultured Spirochaetota bacterium. Classification (GTDB taxonomy): domain Bacteria; phylum Spirochaetota; class Spirochaetia; order Treponematales; family Rectinemataceae; genus CAIJMU01. The sequence goes on along the minus strand of CAIJMU010000072.1, from coordinate 21,251 downwards.
CGCGCCCGAGTCACCGGGGAGTCATCCCGGGCAAGGCGCATGGCGAGCCGGAGCCGGAACCATTCCCCGCGCGCGGTCGATGCAAGGAGGGGAGCCAGGCTTGGCTGGCCGAGAGCCAGGGCGCCTTCCCGTGCGGCATCCGCAAGCTCCGACGGGCGGGGTGGGCTGACCTTGAGCGTCTTTGTCCCGATACCTGAAAAGCCACTCTGGCTTTCCCTTCCGATGGCCACGAGCATCGGCATTGTCCCGTCAGGGCCCTCCGAACTTCCATCCCCGATCGCTGTTTCGAGGAGACGCAGGCTCTCGGTCGGGAAGGCGTCGAGGTTTTCGATGAGCACGATGGATGCCTCACCGCTGCCTTCAGGATCTTCCGGCTTCCGCAGGGTAAACAAGCGCTCCCTGATGGCCCGCGAAAAATCAGCGAAGATGGCTGGGGAGATGACCTCCCTGAAGGGGGAGGTCTCCACGAAGCGGGCAGCGCGGGCTGCGGGCGTGGTATCGGACTCGGCCGGCGGGATACCCGAGATGAAGGGGTGGAGTGGAGTCCTTCCGGGAAGGGCGGCGATCACGTAGGGTGGCGCGTCCCGGGGTCCTGCCTCGCGGATGGCGGCATTGACGAGGGGGGAGACTACATCGTCAGGACCCGTCACTACGAGGATCTTCCGCGTTCCCCCTGCCGCGCGCTGCTGCCTGAGCTCATCGGCCATGCCCACGAGGGCGGAGGCGTCAGGACCCGGAGTAGACCATCCCTGGGGCACGACAGGCGCGGCGACCTTGAAGGCCAGCACGGGGACTGCTTCCCCCCCCTGTCCGCACTCGAGGTACTCCCTGAAACTCTCGGTGACTGCGGCAGTGGCGAAAATCCCGTCCTCATCGATCCTGAGCCAGAGCCGCTCGAAGTCGATTACCGCGTCCTGCGGCTCCTCCTCGGTCCGGTCGATGACCAGGACCCATCCATGGAGTCCAGGAGCGAGGCGTGCGAAGATCCGACCTATCTTGCGGAGTGATTCGGTGGCGCGGAGTTCCGCGCATCCGGCAGGTTCCGAAAAGGCCAGTAGAAGGCTTTCTTCTGTCGAATGGAAGGAGGCGCCCATCTCGCGGGCGACCTTCCTGAAGGCCGCCTCGATCTCCTCGGGAAGCTCGGGCAGGGTCGCACGGAGCTGGCGGCGATAAGACAGGCGCGCAAAGACGATGATCATTGGTTCTCCCAGGGCCTGGGCCCTCGATTGAATATCGAACCCGAATCCCCTGGACATTACAAGCGCCCTGTTATTCCGGGGCTGTTTGGGGCGGTTTCGGAAGTTCGCTGTCGTTGACGCCCCTGTACCCGGATGCTAGACTGAAACAGCCGGTCGGGACCATTTCCGGAAATCCTGCAAATTCAGCAAGGAAAGCCACATGGACTGGGAAGGTATCGCCCGCAGCCTGAATGGGCCCGAAGTCGTCAAGCTCGTACTGGCCATGATCCTCCTGGTAGCCTTTGTTTTCTGGCAGCGCAAGGAAACGGAAGGCACGATGATCGGCTACATCGTCGTAGCCCTCTTTCTGGTCGCCCGCGAAGTGCTGTGTGTGCTGTTTCCCGATCCTGACCTGTATCGGGCCTCGGACCTGGTCCTCCTCGCGCTGCTCGCCTTTGTCTTCGCACAGCCCCTCGGCACAAGCCTCCTGCTCTATGTCTTCACTGGCATCCCGGCTCTGGCAGGTATCCTCCTCTGTCTCGGCAGCTCCCTGGGCTTCCATCCCCTGCCCTCGGTCGTCTACCTCGTCGCCGGACTTGGACCCATCGGCATCCTGTTTTTTTATGGAGCAGGGCATCCGGAACGTGCGGGGGGGCATGCGCAGCAGCTCATCCGCACGATGCGCTACACCCTCGCGACCGCCTCCCTCGCCTACCTCCTTGCCGGTGCCATCCTCGGCCCGGCGAGCCTCTGGTTCCAGACCCTGGCAGTATGGGCCTTCTATTCGGCCATCTCCGTCATAGGCTTTGCCTACATCGACATCATCCGCGCCGAGCTTGTCTCTGCGGTCGAATACTACGAGGAGTCGGTCGACTCCCTCTACGAGCTTTTCATGGCCACCGGTTCGGTGATCAAGTCAGGATTCTCCCTCCAGGAAGTGCTCGACGGACTTCTGGCGATATCGATCGAGCGCAGCGGCGCCGATGGCGGCATGGTCCTCCTCACCGAGGAGTTCGGGGAAGTCGTTGCGGTACGCGCCGTCCAGGGGCGCTTTCCTCCGCCCTTCAGGCTTCCCGAGAGCCTGCCCAGGGACGAGGAACGGGTTGTTTCCTACATGCGCCACGTCCGCTTCCGCATCGGCGAGGGACTCATCGGCCAGCTGGCCAAGGAAGGCAGCGAACTATTCATCGCCGACGCCGACAAGGATCCCCGCATCCCGCGGAACGGCGAGGAGGAGTGGCTCCGCCTGCGATCCCTCATTGTCGCACCCCTTGTCACAAGGGACCACGTCATTGGCCTCCTCATTGTTTCGCGAGTCGGGGACGAGCCCTTCAGCGAGCGCGACTTCGACCGGGTCAAGCTGCTGGCAAGTTTCGGTGCAATTGCCGTTTCCGATGCCTTCACCTTCGTCGAGGCCGCCGAGCGTGGCGATATCGAACGCGATGCCGTGATAGCCGAGGGGATCCAGCGCACGGTCGTTCCCCGTGCCCTTCCCGAGCTGCCCGGCTTCCAGGTCGGGGTGTTCTCGAACCCGGCCCGCGGCGTCTGCTCGGACTACTACGACATCATACGGATCAAGGCCAGGCGCTCCCTCGTTGTCTTTGGAGACGTCGCCGGCAAGGGGGTCGCTGCCGGCCTGGTCATGGTGATGGTCCGTGCGATACTGAACTTCATAGTCCATACTACCGGGGACGCCTCGACCCTCCTGGGCTGGGTCAACAGGGGGCTTTGCGGCAAGGTGGACAGGGACCACTTCTCGACCCTTGGCCTCCTCATGGTCGACAGCGCAACCGGGGAGATCGAGTACGCAAACGCTGCCCAGCAACCCCTCCTCATCTATCGCAGGGAGTCAGGGAGCATCGAGACGATAGACATCAAGGGTATCCCGATCGGCGTGGAAGGAATGACCGAGTACAGTTCCCGGTCGATCCGGCTCGGACCGGACGACATCCTCCTCCTCCATTCCGACGGCGTCGTCGAGGCCATGAACGGGGAGGGCGGGCAGCTCGGCATCAAGAACCTTGGCAGTTACCTCCTCCGTGCGCGGGACCTGGACGCGAAGGGGATAGCCCTGGCCATCAAGGCCGAGGTCGACGGTTTCTCGGGACTGTCACGGCGGCACGACGACCAGACGGTCCTCGTCATCAAGGCGACGCACGGTTGAACAGGAGCGCCAGTACATGGAACTGAAGATCAGGAAGTCAGGCGAAAGCTACATCATCGACGTGAACGGCGAGATGGATCTTTACAATTCATATCGTCTCAAGGAACTCGTGATGAAGATGCTCGAGAAGAAGGTGGGGCGCTTCGTCGTCAACCTCGAGCAGGTCGACTACATAGACTCCAGCGGCATCGGCGCGCTCATCTACATATGTTCGACGATCAAGAAAGCCAATCTTCACCTCTACATCACCAACATCCACGGCTCGGTCAAGAAGGTCATCGAGCTCACCAAGCTCATGTCGTACTTCCCGATCAGCCCGACCATCGAGGAAGCGCTGGCGAAGCTGGAAGTCTGAAATGCCGAACGCCAACCTCGTGGACGGCTTCCTCGGGATCCACGTCGATGACAATTCACCCCTGTTCAACCGGGCAGGGCTGCTGTACAAGGACTTCCCCTCCGACTACCGCCAGATCCGCTACTTCACGCTCCTCATAGTCCAGAAAGCCCCGCTCGAGATCAAGGAGATCAACCTCCTGGAGCAGCAGATCTCCGAGATCATCAAGAACGCAGTCAGGCACGGGAACCGGTCCATGCCCGAAAAGATGGTCAAGGTCTGGTATGGGTTCTCGGCCGAGCAGGCCCACCTCATAGTCGAGGACGAGGGCTCCGGCTTCCAGGACCTCGGGAAGTGGAACGAGTTCAACCGCAGGCGCCAGGCCGCCCTCGAAGGCCAGGACCGGGAGGCCCTCTCCGCCCTGGTGTCCTACCGTGGCCCGACCGCCGACGAAAACGACGGAGGCAACGCCCTCTTCGCGGCCCTCGAGTACTGGAACGGTGGCTTTGTCTTCACCGGCAGGAAGAACTGTGTCGGAATGCTCAGGCGCTTCCCACGGCGCCGGCATCTGGCCCGCTGATCCAGCGGCCTATTTCTTCGTGAAGTCTATGGGGCCTTTGTTCGTCGCGAAGCCCTCGATGGAAATGCCATCGGCGTCGGTGAAAGGCCTTCCGTAGAGCGTCTCGAAGAGAAAGCGGAAGTCCTCGGGCTTGAACTCGTCGTACTCGATGCCGAAGTAACGGCGCTCGCCGTCGCCGTAGCTGCGCTTGATCACTGCCGAGGCTGCGAAGACCCTTGCACCGAGCTTGAAGTCGATGTCGAGCCTGGTATCAGGCTGGAGCTGTGATTCGCTTTCCCCCGCTTTCGTGGACTCGCAGGTGAAGAGTATCCCCCCCGCCGACACGTCGAGCACCTGGGCCTTGATCGTCGAGTCCTTTTTCGGAGCGCCTTTGAAATAGCCGTTGGTCGCCAGTGACCAGGCGAATACCCTCGCGAAGGTATGGAAGGTCTTGACCGTGCCAGTATCGAAGGGCATGCGCCCGACGGTCTTGTTCGACATGGAGGTGTAGCCTATCACGTAGTCCTGGAAGAGGACGGGCACAAGGAGCTCGGAGAGGATCCCGGACTCGCGCTTGTTCTTCTCGAAGCGGTCGAGCTCCTCGCCTGCCAGGTCCGCAGGGACGCCCTCGCTGCGGAAAAAATCGGTCATTACCGACTTGGTGATGATGAGGGGTGGCTTGAAGGGATCGTTGGATGGTAGCCCGCCAGCCGCAGTCGGGATATAGAGGATCTTCCCCGTGCCGGTAATCGCACGCTCCTCGAGGGTCTCGGGTGTACGGTCCTTGAACATGACAATCGCCCGATCGCTCGCGTGGGCCTCTGCCTTGGCATAGAAGTCGCGCATGAGCTCGCGGATATCCTTGGGCTCGAACTCCGAGGAGGGTTCGGGGGCGAGGAGGCTCGTGAAACCCCGGGTCGTCGGGTAGGAAAGCTGGAAGCGTTCACCCTTGAACGAAAAGGCGATCGAGAGTTCACTGGGAGGGGGCCGCCTAGAGTAGTGGCGGTCGAGATTGCGGTAGAGGTGCTCCGGATAATCCACCGTGACAGTCGTTTCCTTGATTTCCTGGGTGCGGGACCTGAAGGCCATGGTCTGGTCGTTGCACAAGAAACGGAACTCGTAGCGGATACCACGACGAAGCAGCCGGGGCGGCAAGGCGTGCGTGAACACAATGAAGTCCTCGCTGAAGGCCTGGATTTCGACCGGCCACTCCCCATTCCCCGCGAGAAGAAGGATTTTCACCTTCTTGTCCCTTACGATTCCGAGAATGAATTCCTTCTCGATCCTCTTCACCTGGCTTGCCATTCAATGTTCCTTGGAAAGCGGGTTCTTGTCGAGCACATCAGGCTCGAAGCGCTCATGCGGAAGTTCTCTGTCCTGCAGCAGTCCTTCCGCGTCGAATGATATGTCGTCGATGAGCCAGACCTCTCCGGACAGCCTCCCCCGCAGTTCGCCATCGGCCCGAGGCAACAGCTTCAGGTTACCCGTGGGATCCCGGACCTCGGCGAAGAGGGCGAAGGGTGCGAGGGCTTCGTCAGCCAGGCTTTCCACCCTTCCCATTCTCCATGAGACAGGGTGTCCCGGCGCGTCCTTCGCGAGAATGATGCCGACCATCTCTTCCATGATCGGCAGGTTCTCAGGAAGGACCGAGCCATCCCGCAGCTGGCCTGCCACGAGGTCATCGAGGAAGCCTGCAAAACACTTCACGATTCCCAGGTCCCTCGGTTCCGGAGTGCTGATATCGGAGAGGGGGCCGAGGCGGAAATCCGAGGGAATGTGCGCGACAGGCGCAATGCCGAGGTTGAGGTAGCGCGAAGTCGAGGGAGCGCCTGGTCCAGGCTGGTACACCGGGGGCGGGGGAGCCTGCGCAGCCTTGGCGCCAGATAGAGGGGCCGGCGCCCCCTGTGCCGGGACTACGGGACGCATCTGGGCCGGCGCAGGGCTGGAGGCTCCGGCTCCTCCGGGCACCGCCAGGCTGGGAACCGGCACCTTGGTCTTGCCGCCTTGTTTGTTGCCCTTTGCCTGCTTTCCGCAGGCGAGCGCGAGTGTGAGCGTTGCGAGCGCAAGCAGCACAAGGGCTATCTGTCGGCGGTTCATGGTTCAACTGCAGTATTGTCCTTTCCCGTCATTCTTGCCAGCCATCTTGCGGTTTTGCCGTGATCGGGTACACTGATCAGGTACACTGGAAGGGGCGGTGCCCGAGCGAGGTGGCTGATGGAAATCCGGAATCTGATGGAAGAAGCGGTGCTCACCACCGTCGATGAGCTTTTTCTCGCTGGCAGCCACAAGGACAAGGATCTCTGTTTCTGCACCTGCGGCCAGTGCCGCCTCGACGTAGCCTGCTTCGTGCTCAACCGCATCGAACCGGAGTACATCATCTCGAGCAGGGGTTTTGCCTACAGCGAGCGCGATTTTATGGTGACTGTCCAAAAGCGGGCAGACATCATCAGCCTGGCCCGTGACGGCTGGTCCCGGGTCTCCCACAGCCCCCGAACGACCTCTGGGCATGACGGAGTGGATTTTGTCTCACAGATCCCCGAAGGGCCTGCTTTCAACCTGCCCACCATCAGGGGCCGTGTCTTCAATGGCCTCAACTTCGAACCCTTGGCCACAGGCGAGGTTCAGCTATATGTCGATGGAGTCCTCGCACCCATGGCCGATCCCAACTGGCAGAATCCCTTCGTTCTTGCCCAGGCAACGGTCGGAACCTTCATATTCTGGGTATGCCCCGTTTCAGCCCCTTCGGTCGGGGTAAAACGCAGCTTCACTCTCGAGGTCCGTGCCGTAGTTCCAGGCCTCGAGGATGCATCCCATTTCTTCGAACTCGATATAGAGGCGGACAAGGAAGCCAACAGCGGTTTTGACCACCATGGAGTCCATAAGCTGCCCGATCTCCTGTTGTTCGCCCAGAGCGAGGAGCAGGACGATTGAGCCTCCCGATGGAACTTGCGGATTTCTAGACCCGGAGTTACACTTCCGCCTTTCCTCGCAGCGCCAGACAGGAAGAGTGCGGGAGACAAGGAGTCACTATGAACAACCGTAAGACGATCGTTGTAGCGCTCGGCGGGAACGCCATCATAGAAGAGGGGACCAGGGGTACCATCGAGGAGCAGTTCGCCAATACCAGGAAGAGCCTCGGAGCCATAGTCGGCATGATTCGCGAGGGGCACAAGGTCGTCCTTACGCACGGCAATGGACCCCAGGCCGGCGTGCACCTCATCCGCAACGAGGCGGCCTCGAGCCAGGTTCCTCCCTCTCCGCTCAATGTCATCGTAGCCGATACCCAGGGCTCCATGGGCTATATGCTCGCCCAGTGTCTCGCCAACGCCCTCATCAAGGAGGGCGTCAGGAAGGATGTCGTGACGGTCGTCACCCAGGTAGTGGTCGATCCTGCAGATCCTTCCATGAAGAATCCAACCAAGTATGTAGGGCCCTTCTACAAGGCTACCGATGTCGATGCCTGCACGACCAAGGGCTGGATGATGAAGGAGGACCCGGGCCGCGGCTGGCGGCGTGTAGTGCCCTCTCCCCTCCCCCTCGACATCGTCGAGAAGCAGACCATCAAGGACCTCATCGATGACGGCCTTGTCGTCATCGCGGTGGGCGGTGGTGGAGTACCAGTCGAGAGGTCCTCCGACGGTACCCTCCGAGGCATCGACGCCGTCATCGACAAGGACCGGGCCTCGGCCCTCCTCGCCAGCCTGGTCAATGCCGACGAACTCCTTATCCTGACGGGAGTCGATCGGGTGGCCATCAACTACAAGAAGCCTGACGAGCAGAGCTTTGACAAAATGACGGTTGCTGCCTGCGAGAAGTATCAGGCCGAGGGACAGTTTCCCAAGGGTTCCATGGGACCGAAGATCGAGGCAGCCTGCGATTTCATCAAGCGGGGTGGAGCCAAGGTCCTCATAACGAGCATGGAACACGCCTCCGAAGCCGTCGCCGGCAAGGCTGGTACGACAATTACTGCGTAGCAGCAGGCCCGGAAGGAAGCCCTTTCCCCAAACTTGACCATCCCTCTCGCCTTATGCTACCTTTCCGCGAATCTTCACCCCAAGGAAAGTCCCCATGGATAAGTTTTTTTCTGGCCTGACCCTTTTGCAGGCGGATGCCAACACCACTGGCTCCATGCTCACGACCCTCGTTCCCTTTGCCCTGGTCTTCGTGATTTTCTACTTCCTGATCATCAGGCCCCAGAACAAGAAGCAGAAGGACATGCAGAAAATGATCGCTGGCGTCAAGAAAGGCGACAAGGTCATCACGATCGGCGGCGTCCACGCGATCGTCGACAAGGTCAAGGAGACTACCATTGTCCTCAAGGTCGACGACAACACCAGGATTGAATATTCCAAATCGGCCATCGCCACGGTCGACACGAAGGGTGAGGCATCAGCCGACGCTGCCTCCGATAAGCCAACAGAAAAGCTGACTGACAAGTCCTCCGAAGCCAAGAAGTAAGAGCCTTCCACGGCCGGCGGCATGTGCTGGCTCCCCGCCTTACATGCCTTGTCCGTCCTACCCACCCGCCTGGAGTAGTCGAAATGAACAAGACGAAACGATTCCTCGTCGTTCTCGCGGTTGTCGGTATGGCCCTTGTTTTCCTTTGGCCAACCCTCGACTGGTATTTCCTGACGCCGAAGGCCGAACAGGCCCTCGCGGTCGGTTCCCGTGAGCAGATCCGCGAGTACGCGCGCTCGATGGCCGGCACCGACCTCGAAACCCTCGTCAAGAAAGCCTCAGCGAACGACGGGAACGCGATAGATGCCGACAGGTACAAGGTTGTCATCAAGGCAGCCAAGGCAGCGCTCCGCGAGGCCAAGAAGCCCGATCCGAAAATCTGGACAGCCAAGGCCTCCCTCCAGGCCTTCAACAGCTACGGATCCGCCCTCGAGGCTGTGTCAGGTATTTACCGCGATGCGGTGCTTGCCTTGAAGACAAAGCACGGAAGGGCCATCCAGCTCGGTCTCGACCTCTCGGGCGGCATGAGTGTCGTCATCCAGGCAGACATGGACGCCCTCCAGAAGAAGATCGGGAAGCCCCTCTCAGCCGCCGACAAGGCTGACGCGGTCGACCGTGCCATTGAGGTACTCAACAGCCGCATTGACAAGTTCGGCCTCACCGAGCCCTCGATCCGCAAGCAGGGCGAGGACCAGATCTACCTGGAGCTTCCTGGCGCCGCCGATCCCGAACGGATCAGTTCGATCATCATGGGTCGCGGTCGTCTGGCCTTCTATATTGTCAACTCAGATGCGACCAGCCAGCTTTCCGACTACCTCCAGAACGCTCCGGGTGGCATCGAGGAGCAGACCGATGCCGCAGGCCAGAAGCTGCAGGTCATCAAGGATCCGGCAGGTTATAAGGTTCCAGCGGGATACATCATCCTTAAGGAATACAAGAAGGACAGCTACGGCCTCGACGAGTTCACTGGCCGCTACCAGGTGGTCACCGCCGATCCAGGTCTTGATGGCACCCACATCCAGTCCGCCCAGGCGGTGTCGAACAGCCTCACCGGTTCGCCACAGATCGACTTCACCCTCGACAAGGAGGGCGGAGACATCTTCTATAAGCTGACGAGCGCGAACGTAAAGAAGCCCATGGCCGTCGTCCTCGACGACCGCGTCAAGAGCGTTGCGACCATCAACTCGCCCATCCAGGAAAGCGGCATGATCGAGGGCTTCAGTGCCGACGAGGCGCAGAACCTGGCCCTTCTCCTCCGCACCGCCGCCCTTCCCGTCGAACTGATACCGATCAACCAGCAGGCTATCGGCGCCTCACTCGGCGAGGACGCCGTCCGGGCAGGAATCTGGGCCATCACCCTGGCCTTTTTCCTGGTCATCGGCTTCATGCTCGCGTACTACAGGGGAGCTGGCGTCAACACCGCCATCGCCGAAGTCGTCAACCTCTTCATCATGGTAGGCGTCCTTTCGGCCTTCGGACTCACCCTGACCCTGCCCTCCATTGCCGGTTTCGTGCTCACCATCGGAATCTCGGTCGATGCCAACGTGCTGATCAACGAGCGCATCAAGGAAGAGCTCCGCCTTGGCAAGGGCCGCGCTGCATCGATAAAGACCGGCTTCCAGAAAGCCTTCTGGACAATTTTCGACTCCCACATGACAAACCTGATCTCGGCCCTTTTCCTGGCCCAGCTCGGCTCCGGCCCCATCCAGGGTTTTGCCGTCTCCCTCGCCATCGGAACCATCAGCTCCCTCTTTACTTCACTGTTCGTCTCCCACCTCATCTTCGATTTCGAGACTGATGTCATGAAGCTGAAGACGACGAGCATCTCCTGGAGGCTCAAATGATCCGTGTTATCCAGTGGCACAAGAGCTTCAAGTACCTCGTGCCCATGTCCGCCGCCATTGTCATCGCAGGCCTGGTCATGGTCGCGACCGTAGGCTTCAAGACGGGCATCGATTTCCAGGCTGGCATCAACACTGACGTGCAGTTCGAGCCCCCCTCGATGACGGTGGGCTTCGATGGCACCGGCACCATGCAGCTCTCGGTCTCCAAGGCCGAGGTGACCCTCCTGTCCAAGGCGACCTCCGGCGAATCCCAGACGCACAGCTTCCCCTGGACCAGCTTCCCGACGCTCAAGTCTGTAGCCGATGGAATGGCTGCTGTTCCCGGTGTCCACATCATTCTCAAGGCCGACGGGGCTGTGCCGTCCAGCCTCCTCCTCGGAGCCTCGCAGACCGAGTCAGCGCTCACGACCCAGCCCAGTGTCCTGCACTACCAGGCCGGAGCTTCCAGCACGGTCAATGTGACCGTCGAGGATCTCCGGGCGAAGCTTACGAAGGAGTTCGGCTCGGTATCGATCCAGCGCGTCGGGGTAGCTGAAAACCGCGAATTCATGATCCGTATCGAAGACTCTGGCAAGGACCCGAGTTTCTCCAAGACCATCCACGCGAAGTTCGCGAGCATCCTCGGCAACGCCTACGGCGTCGACAATGTCATCGTCAATTCCTCGACCGTAGTCGGTGCACGCTTCTCCCAGGCCCTCGCGACCCAGGCCCTGTGGATGACCATCCTCATGTTCTCCGTCATCCTGGTGTACTGCTCTGTGCGCTTCAAGCCGATCTACGCCATCGCGGCGGTCATCTCCGTCATGCACGATGCCCTCATCATGATGGCCTTTATCGTGTTTGCACGCATCGAACTCAACACCACGGTCATAGCCGCAGTCCTGACGATCGTCGGCTATTCGATCAACGACAAGATCGTCATCGACGACCGGATACGGGAGAAGGTCAAGCTCAACCCGGGTGCCAAGTACCGCGACAACATGAACCTCGGCGTCACGGAAACCCTCGGACGCACGGTGATAACCGCAGGTACCGTCCTCCTCGCTGCAGTCGGCATGGCTTTTATCATGACCGGCGCGATGAAGGACTTTGCGATCTCCATCATCGTCGGAGTCATTTCCGGAACCTACTCCTCGGTCTTCATCGGATCGGCCTTTGTCGACTGGTGGATGCTTCGCGTCGAGAGTAAAGCCGTCAAGGAACACGCCGCCTCGCTCGGCCAGCTCGCCCAGCCCGCTCCCAAGCCGAAGAAGGCCTAGTTCCCTCGAAATCCTGTCACTAAAAAGGCCGCTCTACCGAGCGGCCTTTACATTTCCTGCCCTTTTCTATACTTTATTCACTGCAACGGCGCAGTACCCAAGTGGGAAGGGAGAGGTCTGCAAAACCTTCACGAGTCGGTTCGACTCCGACCTGCGCCTTAAGACAACTCCGAAGGTCACTGATCTTCGGAGTTGTCTTTTTTTCCGTCCAGCCTCATTCCAGGCCGAAAGCCAGCTTGAACTCCCCGTAGCGCTCGTTCCAGGCGTCGATTCCGGCAGGGGCGTACGCTGCAATGGGGAAGGAATCCGCGATCAGCCGCTTGCCCTCCTCGATCCCTGATATCTGGCGATCGGCGAGGAGCTGGACCAGGATGTTGCCGAGGGCCGAGGCGTCAGTCGGCCCGGCGAGGACGGGGAGTCCGCTGGCGTTGGCCGTGAACTGGCACAGGAAACGGTTGTTCGAACCCCCGCCGACGATATTCACAGCCCTCATCGGCCGTCCAGTCAGCTCCTCTATCTTCTCCATAGCCCATCGGTACTTGAAGGCGAGGCTCTCGAGGACGCAGCGGACTGTCTCCCCCATGGTGGCGGGGGCCTTCCCCGTCCTTTCAAGGCAGTGCCTGGCTATCGTGGCGGCCATGTCCGCCGGCGCGTAGAAGTCTGGGTTGTCCGGGTCGATGCTGTGCGCGAAGGGTGAGGAATTGGCGGCAGCCTCCTCCAGTTCGGCAAAGCTCCACTGTTTTCCCTGTCCGCAATCCTGGCGCCTGAGTTCCTGGATGATCCAGAGTCCCATGACATTCCGGAGGAGGCGCTGCCTGCCGCCGAAGCCGCCCTCGTTGGCGATGTTGTGGCGGTAGCCTGACTCCGCCAGGATGGGGCTGCCCACCTCGGTCCCGACGAGGGACCAGGTTCCGCTGCTGATGATGGCTCGGTCACCTTCGGAGGTTGCGGCCAGGAAAGCCGAGGCAGTGTCGTGCTCGCAGGCTGCGACCACATTCAGAGCGGACAGGCCGAGCTCGGCATCGCAGGATCGCCTCGTCCTCCCGATGATCGTCCCGGGCTGTACGATGTCGCAGAGCATGTCCCGTCTCAGGGCGAAGGCCGAAAGGATCTCGGGGCTCCAGCTGCGGGAGCCGAGGTCGCAGAGCTGGCTCACGGAAGCCATGGTGTACTCCGTCGCCGCCTCGCCTGTGAGGAAATGCACGAGGAGGTCGGGGGTGAAGAGCATCTTGTACGCATTGTCAAGGATATGCCCCTGGCCGGCCTCGCGCATGGCGGCGAGCTGCATCAGGGTGTTGAAGGGTGCAGCCTGGTTGCCCGTGATTTCGTAGAGCCGCTGCGGCGGCATCCGGGCGTAGATGGCCTTCTTGTGGCGTTCTGTCCGTCCGTCCCGGTAGCAGCGCAGCGGGGTCAGGAGTTCCCCGCGCCGGTCGATGAAGGCGAAGTCGTTGGAGAAGGAGTCGAAGCCGATGGAGCGCGGGACTTCGGCCAGGGAGGCCGCGGCCGAGGAGGCCGCCGCCTTCCCTATGCCCGCTTTCAGCTCCCGGTAGATGCCAAAAAGGTCCCAATACAGACAATCGTCCACCGCCACAGCCTCGTTGTCGAAGCTGTGGACGGCCTCGAGTTCCAGGCGGTGCCCGTCGAAGCTGCCGCGGACAAGCCGGCCTCCGCTGCCGCCGAGGTCGAAGGCCAGGTATTCAGCCTTCATGTCCCTGCCTCCGCGATGACGAGCTTCGTCCCGTAGCCCGCCAGGAAGGCCAGGGCCTTCAGATCTGTCCCGGAGTCGGTAACAATACAGTCGATGGCCGTGAAGTCGGCAAGGAAGACCTGCCCGACATTCTCGAATTTCGTGTGGTCGGCAAGTATGACGACCTCGTGGGAGCGCTCTATCATGAGGCGCTTGGTCTCCACCTCAGCAGCGCTGGAGTCGGCCAGCATCTGCCGCTCGCTTATGCCCGCGCAGGACATGAAGGCCTTGCCCGGATAGTAGTCCTTGCCGATGCGCTGCGGGATGGCGCCGGAGAAGGACATGTTGCTCGCCTTGAATTCGCCGCCGAGGCAGACAAGCTGGATGTCCGGGTTCCCGACCCTGACTGCCTCGAGTATCAGCTTCAGGGAATTCGTGAGGATGCAGACCCGCCTGCCCCGGGGCAGGTAGCGGAGGAGGTAGAGGGTCGTCGAGCTGTTGTCCATGAAGACCGTGTCGCCGTCCTCGATCATCGAGGCCGCCCGCCTGCAGATGACGAGCTTTTCCGCCTGGCGCTGGATTTCCCGGACAGCGACGGGGAATTCAGCGTGGGCCTTGACGGCGGAGAGGTCGAGGACAGCGCCCCCGTGGGTCCGCTTGACCACGCCCTCCCGCTCGAGCTCGCCCAGGTCCCGCCGTATGGTCTCCCTGCAGACGCCGAAACGCCCGGAGAGCGAGGTGACGTCGACCATTCCCGATTCTTCGAGCATGGTGGCGATCTCGGCCTTTCGTTCAAAGCCCAGCATTGTTCCCGCCCTCCGCACCGCCTAGATGCTGTTCTTGAAGATGCCGCACATGGCGTCGCACTCGACGCGCTCGAGCATGCTGTAGGCCATGTAGATGTCATCGCCGGAGACCACCACCCCGTGCATGGGCAGTATGCAGCCAATTGGCTTCTTTTCCGCGATGGTCCTGCGCTCCTCGAAGTAGCGGTAGACGTTTTCCGACAGCTCCCTGGTGTAGGCCTTGGTGTAGGGGATGCAGCCCACGTCCCCCCTCCCCAGCGTGGCTTCGGAGACGCTCGGTATGGGCTTGGCCTGTACGACGTAGGGCATGCAGTAGAAGGGGTGGGCGTGGATCGTGCAGCCGATGTTGGAAAAGTTGTCCAGGATGAGCTGGTGCATGAGGCTCTCGCGCGAGAGCTTCCCGGTCCCCTCGAGCACCCTGAGCCCGGAATCGACCAAGAGGAGGTCCCCGGGCTCGAGATGGCAGTGCTTGCGCTCGGACATCAGCGAGGGGCTGACCAGCATGAGGCCCGGACCGACCTTGACGGCGAAGTTCCCGCCAGCGGCGTTGGTAAGCCTGCGGTCCCACATCATCCGCGCAACTGTGACCATCTCGTTCCTCATGTCCATGTACGACAGATTGCTCATTTTAAGGATTCTCCTTGATTGTATTTGGACCCTTCATGGGAAGGGCTGGCACGGTCACCCCCTCGTCAGGCCAGCCTGCGCAGCTGGCAATCGGCAGCAAGGGCCTTCGCCCGCCCGACATCGAAGCCCACCGAGAGCGGGGACTCGGCGGCGGCCGCAGAAGCCGCTGTCGCGATCCTGAGCGTCTCCTCCATGGGCCTGCCCTCGGCCAGACCGAAGAGGAGCCCTGAGAGGAAGCAGTCGCCGCAGCCGATGGTGTTGCGGACACGCACCGGCGGTGGCAAGGCCCGGTAGATTCCCTCCGGGCACTTCAGGATGGAACCCTCGCTGCCGAGGGAGACGGCGATGACCTCGACTCCATAGGGTTCAAGGGCATCGAGGGCCAGGAGTATGTCAGCCTCGTCGCAGGCTACTTCGCGCCCCACGAGGCTGGACAGCTCTCCGAGGTTCGGCTTTATGAGATAGGGCCTGCCAGAGACGCAGCGCGAGAGGGCAGGCCCGCTGGTGTCCACGAAGACGCAAAGGCCCTTGTCCCTTAGCTCGTCCATGATCCGGTTGTAGACGAAGGGATCGGGGCAGTTGCCCGCGTCCCCCGACAGCACCAAGTAGTCCCCCCTCCCGGTCAGGGCCTTAAGCGAGCCCAGGATGTCGGCTAGGTCCCCCGCATCGAGGGACATTCCCTTCTCCGCGACGATGGTGCAGTCGTTGTTCCCCTCGACAAGGAGGTAATTGGTCCTGCTTGCGCCCTTCTCCCTGTGGATGAACTCGACGTCCAGGCCATAGCCCTCCAGGTACTCAATGATCCTCCGGCCCGTGCCGCCGTGGCAGATGCCGATGGCGCGGTTCTTCAGCCCGAGGAGCCCCAGGTTGATGGAGACATGGGTACCCTTGCCGCCGATGACCTCCGTGACCTCCTCGATGCGGTTGGTACGGTTCCTTTCGAGGCGGTCGAGCGATATGACCCTGTCTATGGCGGGATTGAGGGTCAGGGTGTTGACGGTCACCTGGCCGTACCGCCGGAGAACCTGCTGTCGATGTCAAAGGCCTTGGGCGCCGAGGCCGGCTCGAAAATCAGGACCTGCCTGAGGTTGGCAATGGCCTTGTCGAGGCCCTCTTCGACCGACATGTAGGAGTCCTCGTGCTCGATGCTCACGACGCCGTCGTAGCCCGCCTTCCTGAGGGCGCTGAAGATGTCGGCCCAGTCCTTGAGGCTGTGGCCGTAGCCGACGGTGCGGAACTGCCAGGCGCGGCCGAAGACCTCGTCGAAGCCCTGCATGTCGGTCAGTCCGTGATAGGAGGCATTGTGAACATCTATGGACGCGTCCTTGGCGTGGA
This sequence comes from uncultured Spirochaetota bacterium, assembly GCA_903821875.1. Lineage (GTDB taxonomy): Bacteria > Spirochaetota > Spirochaetia > Treponematales > Rectinemataceae > CAIJMU01. Next base: position 5,000 of record CAIJMU010000072.1, on the reverse strand, counting down.
AGTGGAAGAGGCAGTCCTCCTTTCCCAGGTAGCCTGCAGCCAGCACAGGGTCGATGCCCTGCCACCAGAGGTGGCTCGGATCCATGTTCGCCCCGATGGCAGCGCAGCCTGTCTCGTGCCGTAGGCGTATCGCCGTGCCGGGGGAGTGCACCGAGTAGCCTCCGTGCATCTCCAGCGCGATCCTGACGCCCTTGTCTCCGGCGTATTTCCCGATCTCGCGCCAGTAGGGGACAAGTTTCTTTTCCCACTGCCAGGCCAGCACGGTCCGGAAGTCCTCGGGAAAGGGCGAAACTGGCCAATTGGGATAGAGTGAGCTCTCGCTGTCTCCCGGGCAGCCCGAGAAGGTCACGATCTGCCCGACGCCCAGGAGGGCGGCAAGGTCGATGGCCTCCCTGATGTCGCGCCTGTATCCTTCTGCCAGCCTTTCCTGAGGATGGACGGGGTTGCCATGGCAGCTCAGGGCGGCGATTTTCATGTCATGGCGCGCGAACTCCTTGCTGAAGGCCTCCCGCGCCTGCGGGTCGGCCAGGAGACGGCCGGGATCGCAGTGCTCCTTGCCGATGAAGCCTCCCGCGCCGACCTCCACCCAGGCGAGGCCCTTGGCCTGGAAGAGTCCGAGCACCCGGTTGAGAGGCCAGTTTTTGTACAGTACGGAGAATGCAGCAAGTTTCATCGTCACCCTCCTAGGTGTGCGCCACTTTGAGGGCGCCCTTTTCCTTGCGGGTCTCAAGGAGGAGCTTGGCATAGCGCTTGTCGTAGGTGCAGCAGCCGACCCTGCTCTGCTGGATGAGAAGTTCGAGGCAATTGTCACAGACAGTGCAGTACTTGATATCGGCCTCCCGTCCTTCGCGGAGCTTCTTCGGGAGAAGGGGATCGGCGAAGGACTGCCGGCCGAGGCCGATCATGTCGGTGACCCCGTCCTCGATGCAGGCAGCGCCGAAGTGGAGGAGGGAGCTTTCCTCCTCGGTCACTGCGCAGAGGTGGTTCTTGCCGTTCCTGAAGACGCTGAAGTTCGAACCAATTACCACTGTCTCGGGCTTGAGGTTGTCCCTGAAGGTCTTGGCGAAGCTCTGGTGGAGATAGGCGAAGTAGGGCACGTTCCTGTCGACCTGGGTCAATGAGATGGTGATCGAGGGGCTGCCCGCCGACTGGATGAAGAACTGCGCCCCGCGCTCCTCGAGGCCCTTGATGAGGGCAATTGGTTCCTTAAGGTCGATGACCGGGGACCGCACCCCCGCAGTGCCGAAGCCGCCGGGGAAGCCCTCCCAGGCGGATATCTTGGAGCCGATGAGGAAGTTGCTGTCGTCGACAGCCCGGGCGATCTTTTCGTAGAGGTCAAATGCGAAGCGGCTGCGGTTGGCCCAGGAGCCTCCGTACTTCCATTCCCTGTCGTTGTAGGGACGGAGGATCTGGGAGCCCAGGTAGCCGTGGCAGAGCTTCAGGTCGATGCCGTCGGCGCCCGCGTCGTGGGCGATTTTCGCCGCGAGCACAAAGCCCTCCATGATCCTGTCGACCTCCTCCTCTGAAAGGAGGTCGCCGCCGTAGCCGTGGAGGGGCTTTACGGTCACCCTCCGCGAGAACTCGGGATTGCTCAGTTCGCCTGAGTGGGTCAGCTGGAAGATGAAGAGCGTCGTGGGGTTCGCTGCCTTGACCCTCGCCACGAACCTGGTCAGCGGCTCCTTGTTGGGCGCCATGATCATGAGCTGGTTGTCCCTGCCGCGGCTCTCGCGGGTGATGGAGATGGCCTCGAGGCTCACGAGCCCCGCCTCACCCCGGAACAGTTCCTCATAACGCTGTGCAGTCGTCTCCGAGGGATTGCCGCTCTCGTCCTCGTCGTTGCACTCCATCGCCTGGATGAAGAAGCGGTTGGCGCACTCGCGCCTTCCGATCTTGATCGCTTTGAGCAGGGTATCCTTGTAACTCATGACTGTGGCTCCTTTCCCTGGTCGAAGCGCATCCTGCGGTCGATCTCGGGTGATACGAACATCTTGATGATTTCCTTGTCGGACTTCAGCTCGTGGAGGGCATCCCCGAGATCCTCGAGGGGCACGACCTCCGAGAACAGGGGGCGGGGATCGATGCGCCGGTAGGCCAGGAGGTTTATCGCCTCCGCCCAGTCGTTGCCGATGCCGGCGCAGCTGCCCCGGACCTTCTTTTCACCGAGCACGAACTCGAAGGGCTCGAAGGAGGCCGTCTTTCCCTGCTGCACCACGCCGAAGGCCTCAACGACCCCACCACGGCGTACCATCCTGAAAGCCTGTTCGTAGGTCGCCGGCGTTCCGACCGCCTCGAGCACATAGTCCGCGCCTATCCCGCCGGTAATCCTCATGACCTCGGCCACCGGATCAGCGACATCGTTGATATCTATGAAGAAATCGGCGACGCCCATACGCCTGCCGATCTCGAGGCGGGCCTTGCTGTCACCCGTCACGATCACCGGAGCCGCCCCGCGCAGCTTGGCCAGCGCAGCGTGGAGAAGCCCCAGGCCACAGCCGATGATCACCACGCTCGATGAGATCGTGCAGTTCATCCGCTTCGAGGCTTCCAGCACAGCGGTCAGGGGCTCGATGAAGGCGGCCGAATAGTCGTCCACGCCCGCGGGAATGACATAGCAGTTTTTCCAGGGCGCCTTGACGTATTCGGCAAAGGCCCCGTTCGTGTGGATGCCGAGCTGGGTGAAGTTCTGGCAGAGGAGGGGCTCCCCCCGCCGGCAGAAATAGCAGGTACCGCAGGTCAGGCAGATGTCAGCCGAGACCCTGTCACCTACTTTTATCCCCCTCGAGTTCTTTCCCACCTGCTCTACCACACCCCAGAATTCATGACCGGAGACGAGGGGAAGGCGGTCAGAGGCGTAGAGCCCCGCGTAGATCTTGAGGTCGGTACCGCAGATTCCGCAGACCTTCACCTTGACCAGGACCTCGTCGTCGTTGATTTCGGGTATCGGAATCTGCTGTAGCGACATCCTGTTGGGCGCTTCGATGACCTGGGCACGCATCGTCTTCACTCGAGTCCCCCTTGCCGGTTCCTGTGGTTATTCGCCCGACTTGACGGATCCTATCACCGTATTTGTTGTAAAGCAACAAAAAACCACAACGGGTCTGAGCTCAGGGCCGGATGGCAAGTCGGCTTTTAGGGGAAATGGCTTTGAGATAGGCGCTATCCGCTCTTCCATATTGAGCGCTGACCCAAGGAGCGTTATACTTGTTATACAGGGAGGCAATCCATGCTCGCAGTAAGGCTCGATCCGGAAATGGAGAAACAGCTGGACCACCTCGTTCGCGAGACCGGTCGCAGCAAAAGTTATTACGTCAAGCTAGCGCTGTCGGAATTCCTCACTGACAAGGGCGACTACCTTGAGGCGATGGCCGTTCTCGAACGGAGCGAACCCCGTACACCAATCGCCCAGTTGAGGAAAGAGCTTGGCTTGGACGATTGAGTTCACCGAAACGGCGAAGCGGCAGCTAAAGAGCCTCGATAGACCCTGGCAGCTGAAGATACTCGACTATCTCGAAAAGGACATCGCCCATCTCGACGATCCACGAACGAGAGGAAAGGCTCTGGTCGGCGACCGGAAGGGCCTATGGCGTTTCCGCGTCGGGGATTTTCGCGTGGTTTGCGACATCATAGAGCAAGAACTCCTCATCCTTGCCGTAGTCATCGGGCACCGCAAGGATATCTATCGCGCTTGATGCTACGCACTCGAGGTGGCGGCCGAACGGGGTGTGACCCTTTTTATTCGCTGCCTCTGCCAATCAACCCTGAGGCCTGAAGCCGCCTCGCTCAGGCCTTACTGATTTCATCCAGACTCAAGCCCGTGCATATGGCAATCAGTTCAGGCGCAAGGCCTTGCCCTTTCATGATTCGGGCTGTCTCGATCTTGCCTTCGATCTTGCCTTCAACCTTGCCTTCGTCCCGACCCTTGCGTCTGGCGGCGTTCATGGCGAGCGTCTGCGTAACCCTCGCCTTGTGACGACCTTCATAGATGTCCATGAGCTCCGGGTTGGCATTGAACATGCGGTAGGCCTCATCGACCTTGGCAAGAAACTCCTCCTGCTCCACCAGCGAGTCAGTCATGGCTTGGTCGCCTCCTTCACTCTCCAACAAAGATAGCAACTTTTCCAAGCGCCCGCAACCGACGCTCCTGTCGGCCTGCGGAAGCTCGACGGTGATAAGGGTCGCCTTTTCGGTCAGGACGTAGGGTGTGACCATGGATTGATCATGTACATCGACGAAGCGGAAAACCCTGATGAAGCGGGGATAGTCCTCGTGCATCGAAAAGTCCAGTAGGTGGATCCCGATGACGGGGTGAAGGTCTTCGTAGCCGAAACCTTTGGGAAGCTGGGACCCATAGACCCTGCTCCAGGACCAGGTTTATGAGTTCCCGCAGCAGTTCCTTCCGGGACTCGTCGCCGAAGATGAATTTAAAGACCATATCGTTGACCGCGCGCAGCATGGCGTACCTCCGTGCAGTTAGTACGCCAGGAGCTTTGCGTTCTGATTGCGTTGCGGGAGAGGAATCGGAGGAATCGGATAGCGGCGCCGACGCTGGGGGGGGCGGCAGTAAAAATGGACGATCCGGTGGCAAGGCTCAGCTTGCCAGAAATCAAAGTCCCTCGATCTCCTGCTGGCTCAGGCCTGTAGCCGTGGCGCATAGGTCCAGCGCCACACCTAGTTGCCTGAGATTGCGCGCTGTTTCCAGTGCCTTGCTACGTTCCCCTTCGCGCATGCCTTCGCGCATCCCCTCGGCACGGGCCTCCGAGATGTAGGTAGCCTGGTCGTGGAGCCATTTCTGGTGGGCTTCGTATTCATACATGAGTTCGGGATTGGCATGGAATTTCTGGTAGGCTTCGTCGACTTCGGCGAAGAACTTGTCCCGCTCGGTCAGTGACTCGATCATGGCCTGGTCGCCTCCTTCACTCTCCAATAATTGTAGCAAATTCTCGAGGCGACCGCAATCAGGACTCCTGTCCATCAGGGGGAGCTCGAGGGTGACCAGGGTT